>LGTG01000100.1 GCA_001190015.1 Candidatus Burkholderia crenata | reverse complement strand
ACGGGCTAGCAGCAACGGCCCCTGGTCACTTCGCTTCTATTCAACCCAACGCCGCCGTTTAGTGTCGGATTTGCACCGCCGCTAACAACGGGCGTACATCGCGATGATCTTGTCGTCAAAGCCGGTGAAGCACCGCTCGTGCTTAGGAATCGGGATCGGCGCAAAGCTGCCGTCGCGGTCGCGCGGAATCTCCAGTCGCAGCGGGCCGTCGTCGGTCAGCACGGTCTTGCCGCTCTTGCCGTTGCGATGGTTGGTCGCGTCTTCGGGCCGCACAGCACCGGCCGCATAGCCCAGGTGATGTCCAAGCTCGGCACCCAGCGCCCGCTAGATCAGCGCCTTCTTGAATGCGGCCGAAGTGGCGTGCACCGCTTCAGCCGTCATGGGTCCCTTCACGAACTGATCCGATCAGTTCCTTCGGAATCGACGGCAACGCCGTCTGGGGATCGGTGGTCACCTTGGGTTTGTGTGGCATACATGCTCCTTGAGCTACATGTTATGCCTTACACACAAAATTTATGACAGGCCCGGAGCCTCATTCTTTTTGAGCTTCTGCCACTCTGCATCGCACCTTATCGCCTCCCCAATACCAAACCAACTAATCAGATATCTTTAATTAAATAAAGCAGCGACAACACTTACCACCACGTCCACTCGCCGCAAGCCCGAATGACAGCCTGACCTCATCAGTGGCAGAATGCGCCAGAGACATGATTCAGCAACCAGTTAAATAAAACTCAATAATCAATGAGCACCACTGCCCTGCCTGTGCGGCGCGCGCCCGACGCCACCGCCATCCTGCTGATGATCGCGCTATGCGCAGTGTGGGGTTTCCAGCAAGTCGCCATCAAGGGCGCAAACGCCTCTTTCCCGCCGCTGCTTCAAGCGGGCATCCGCTCAACCATAGCGACAATCCTCGTCTGGCTATGGATACGTTCACGCGGCATTACGCTGTTTCGCCGCGACAATACCCTCGCGTCCGGCCTGCTCGCCGGTGTGCTGTTCGGCGGCGAGTTCGTGTGCATTTTCCTGGGGCTGACGTTAACCAGCGCCACTCGCATGGTCGTCTTTCTCTACACCGCGCCGTGTTTCATGGCGCTCGGCCTGCACTGGTTCGTCGCGGGAGAAAAGCTGAAGCGGATACAGTGGGCGGGAATAGCGCTCGCGTTCGGCTGCATCGCACTCGCTTTCGCCGATGGTTTCCTGCACCCGGCCACGGGTAGCGCATCGACATGGCAAGACACGGCGGGCGATTGCCCTCGGCGTGCTCGGCGGCGTGTTCTGGGCAGCGACAACGGTCGTCATTCGCGCATCACCACTCGCTTGTGCGAGCGCGAACAAGACGCTCCTCTATCAGCTCGCGGTATCGGCCATTGTTTTGCTCGGGCTCGCCTTCGCGCTCGGGTAAACGCATGTGAGCACGATCGCGCTGACCGCCGTCGCTAGCCTCGCCTATCAGGCAATCGCGGTCGCGTTCCTGAGCTATCTCACGTAGTTCTGGTTGCTCACGCGTTACATGGCGTCCCGGCTCTCCGTGTTCTCGTTTCTCACGCCCATCTTTGGTGTTGCGTTCGGCGTTGCACTGCTGGGCGAAACGCTGACTAACCGTTTCATGATTGCATCGGCGCTGGTTGTGGCCGGCATTGCGCTGGTCAATGCACCCGCCGGGCGGCGGCGCACCTGATCACACCCGCTACCGCACACGCCCGGCCGTTTGCGCGGCGCGACTGGCGTCGTTCATGATCTGCCCGGCCAGCGCGAGCGCCACATCAACCGCCGCGGATTGCGTGCGATCCGCAAGACAAACAAGCGCGAACTGCAGTCCCAACTTACGCGGGTGAACAATCGACACGCGCGCCAGGCGATGGCCATCGGGATCTCGTTGTTGCAATGAAGCCGTGCAGAACATCACGGCATCAGAGCGCGCGACCACATCCTTCAGCACGGCGACATCGTTACATTCCAACTGTACGGGAACAGCCTCGTGCGCGCGAAATTTCAGCAGCCTGCGCAACGCGTCTTCCATAAACCCGGACAGCGGCACGGACACCAGTGGAAATTCGCGCACTGCCGCGAGCGGCACCGGCGCACGCGCGAGCAACGGATGGCTGGGGCGCACGAACCAGCCACCGTCGTGACTGAGCAGGCGATACGTGGTGATGTCTGGCGCAGCCGGAGTTTCACGACGATCGATCACCACGAAGTCCACGCCCTCCGAGCGCAGGCTTTGCATCAGCACACTGAATTTGGCTATTTGCACGGAGACCTTGGTGGAGGGAAACTGCCGCGTGCATTCGACCAGCAGATCCGGAAACAGGATGGCAGTAACATAAGGCCCCATGCCAATTCTCATCTCGCCCAGCGCGTCCGAGCGAATCAACTCGACATCGCGAAAAAGACAGCGCGCTTCGAACAGCACTCGCCGGGCATGCTCGACCAGCATCCGGCCAGCGGCAGTCGTTGCCACACCGCGCGCCGCACGATCGAAGAGCATGATATCGAACTCGTCTTCCAGTGCCTGGATGCTGCGGCTCAGCGCCGGCTGGCTCAGATGAACCCGCTCGGCAGCACGCGCGAAACTGCCCTCCTCGGCGAGGGCGACCAGATACGCGAGGCGCCGCGAATTGATCTCATGCATGATTTAAAACGGAACCCTAAGTAATTGATCACCGGCTGCGAAGCCGGGTGTTTATATCATCTCCAGCTGCCACTGGGCCGCACACACAGCCGCGCCCGATGTTCACAAAAAGACCAATGGCATCCCGCGCCGGATGCCACCGATCCTGCTTCAAAACTTGTGCTGAACCCCGGCCATCACGCCAAGCTGCGTGCTTTTCTGCGCGAGACTGACCGCGTTGACCCCTTGCAACTGAGAGCCGATCAAACCAGCTCTATATAGAGTGAATAGTCGGTTTCCAGATACACGTCGGTGCGCTTCTTGGACAAGTCCTAGTCGGCAACCAGTTGAAACTGCCACGCCGAGCCGTCCTGCGGCTGGGTCTTGCCGGCCTGCAGCGTGCGCCACGCGTTCCCGGCGAAATGCCACGCTCCGGCTTGCTGCGTAATACCACCAAGTATCATCGTGCGCCGCTTGAAGTCCGAGTATTTCAGCGCGGCGAATCCCTGCGCGGTGAACGGTCCATTGGCGAAAGTGGAGTACCCCTTGTCGTTCTGATTGACGAGATAACCTAGCGCGAAACGCGTCTTGTCCCACGTGTACGAATCGCCGAAGGTCCATGCTTTTCCGTTGCTGCCGTTGATCGAGTCCTTGGTCTCCTTGAACGCTCCGCCGAGCGTGAACGGGCCGTTCGCGGGTGCGTAGGCCGCGGGGCTATACTGTATTGAGCGCCGTATGCCATACGGCCGGCGTTGCCGCTGAACCATACGGCCGGCGTTGCCGCTGAACGAATAGGCTGTTGATATGCGGAAGTCCTTGTACCTGCTGTGATACTGGACTTGGTTGCTGCTCTAGATGCCGCCGGTCATGGTGACTTCGGGCTGGAAGTTGAAGTCGGAGGGGGGAATCCACGGATTGCTGGAGTAGCCCCCCATCACGACCCCTTCGATCATCACGTTGTACTGACGGCCCAATACGAGATACCCGTAAGTGGATGACTGCAGCCCGATCTGTGCTTCATTGATGAAGGGCATGGACGGGTCGCTCTGGCCGTTGTTCAGGAGGAAACGGTTTTCAAGCTTGAAGGTGGTCGACCAGCCGCCGCCGAGGTCTTCCACACCCTTGATACCCCAACGGCTCTCGCTCGGCCGCCCGGACCCATCAGGAAGGGGCCGTTGCCGGCGGTGTCGGCCTTCGACAGATAACGCACGCTCGTGTCGGCAATGCCGTAGAGCGTGACGCTGGATTGTGCTTCGCTCGTTTCACAGGCGAACGCGGCGGGCAGCAATGCGCAACTGACCTTCCACCATTTTCCTGGCTTGCCATGTGTTCTCCGTTGTCCCGACCTGTTCATACGTCTCCTCGTGATGTCGTCATGCGACGATCAAGCTTCGCCTGTATCGCCACGAATCAAAGAAGCCGTTGTGTGTCTCCGATTACACCTGCGTCATGCCGCTGAAGCGGCTGCCCTGCATAAGGGTCTGCTGCGCGTTTGAGCCGCTAATTTGAGACTAACGAGGCGATTAACTCCAGTGCATTCCTTGCATCATGGGGATGCAGAAGCCGCATGGGAGCAAGGAGAAAAGAGAAGCGGAACAGACGTCGCGGCTTTCGCGTCAGCGAACCCGGAATTTAGAGATAGAAAAGATGAGAGGAGTGGCAGCAGGCACAATAGCAGCCGATAGAACCACCCTGGCGCGACCGGCGCGGCACACCTACGTTTTTTCGGGGCCGGACATGCGCCATCGAAACCCGCCTGGGGCCTGAAAAGCGGCTACTTGCGCCACCTTAACCACCTGCGCCAGTTTCACGAATTCGGCCACGGGCACTTCTTCCGCACGCCGCGAAAGGTCGAATCCCAACGCATCGAAATCTACGCGATCACGGTACACGCCCAGCGTATTACGCATCACCTTGCGGCGTTGCGAAAACGCCGCCAGCACGACTTCGCCGAGCACCTTGCCATCGACGTCAGGCAACTCATGCGGCGCATACGGAATCATCCGCACGATGGCCGAATTCACCTTCGGCGGCGGGTTGAACGATTCGGGCGGAACATCGATGAGTTTGTCGATGGAATACCGGTACTGGAGCATTACCGTCAGCCGGCCAAAATCCTTGTTGCCCGGCTCGGCGATCATCCGGTCCACCACTTCATCCTGCAGCATGAAATGCTGATCGATGACTTTCGGCGCGAACGTGGTCAGATGAAACAGCAGCGGGCTGGAAATGTTGTACGGTAAATTCCCGACAATCCGAAGCGATGGCTTTTCACCTTCCAGCGCGAGCGAACCAAAGTCGAACGCGAGCGCATCGCCGGCATGCAGCGCCAACAGATTGCCAAACCGCTTCTCAATCCGCCCGATCAGGTCGCGATCCAGCTCGACCACGTGCAGCGGCGACTCTGGCGTGGAGAGCTGTTCGATCAGCGGCGTGGTGAGCGCCGCGAGGCCCGGCCCGATCTCGACCATACGTTCACCGCGCTTCGGCGCGATGGTGTCGACGATCGAATCGATCACGCCTTGATCGACGAGGAAGTTCTGCCCGAAGCGCTTGCGCGCGAAGTGGCCCTGGTGCTCGATGGACATCGGAGAAGCCGATTAAAACCGCAATGAAAAGGGAACAGACAAGGAATGACGCAAAAGGAATCAGGCTGCGCGACGATGGCGCACCATGGCAACGGCTGTATCGATAGCAACTATCAGGCTCCCCGGATCTGCGCGGCCCGTGCTGGCCAGATCGAGCGCGGTGCCATGATCGACCGACGTGCGGATGATCGGCAGCCCGAGCGTGATGTTGATGCCTTCACCGAACGTCGCGAATTTCAGGACCGGCAAACCCTGGTCGTGGAACATCGCGAGCACGCAATCGGCGTCTTTGAGATAACGCGGCTGGAACAAGGTATCTGCCGGATAGGGACCGGGAGCGTCGATGCCCAGCGCGCGCGCTTGCAGAAGCGCGGGCGTGATGACATCAATTTCCTCGCGGCCAAGGTAACCGTTTTCGCCCGCGTGCGGGTTGAGCCCGGTGACCAGGATGCGCGGCTTCGGCAGCCCGAACAGCGCTTTCAGATCTCGATCGATAATGCTCAGCGTCTCGACAATGCCTTCCACGGTCAACGCTGCCGACACCCCCTTCAGCGGCAGATGCGTAGTGGCGAGCGCGACGCGCAGCGGCCGGTCGCCCACGCCCGCGAGCATCATGACAACGCGCGGTGTATGCGTACGTTCGGCGAGATATTCGGTGTGGCCGGTGAAGGGAACGCCAGCGTCGTTGATGGTGCTTTTCTGCAGCGGCGCGGTGACGATAGCGTCGAAACGCCCGCTCACCGCTCCGTCTATGGCTGTATCGAGCAGGCCGAGCACGTAACGACCATTGGCGGCGTTCAGCGTGCCCGCGGTCACCGGAACACCCAGCGCGTGATGCTCGATTTCGATGTTTGCGCCCGTGGAAAGCCACGGGGACGAACCCGCCCGCTCAGCCATCAGGTCACGGTCACCAAGCACGGTAAACCGCATCGACGGCCACCGCTCAGCAGCAACAGCAAGCGCTGCCACCGTCAATTCAGGTCCCACGCCCGCCGGTTCCCCGGTGGTGATGGCTATTGATACTGGTGACGGTGGGCGGCTTGCTGCATTCATCTCGCCATGCCTTACTGGTTCAGCGCTTGCTGAACCGCAACACCCTTGTACTGCACGTAAGCGGTGTCGCGCAGTTCACGTAGCCAGTCGGAATACGCTTGCTCGGCCTTGCGCTGGCCAATCGCCTGACGCGCTGTGTCCAGTTGCTGCTGCACGGAACCTTCCGCGTCGCGACGTCCCAGCACCTGGATCAAGTGATAACCGTACTCGCTGCGAACCGGGTCGCTGACCTGACCGTCTTTCAAGTTGTTCATGGCGCGCTCGAATTCCGGCACGGTTTCACCCGGGCTGATCCAGCCGAGATCCCCGCCATGCGACTCCGAACCGTCCTGCGAATAGGTCCGCGCGAAGTTAGCGAAGTCACCGCCCTTCTCAACCTCGCTCTTGATATCGAGCAGCTTTTGACGGGCGGCCGCCTCGGACACGCCGTCCGCTACGCGCAGCAAAATGTGTCTAACATGGGTTTGCACGAGCTTGGGGGCATCAGCAGCCTGTCCCTGGCCTGTGCGGCGCTCCACCAGCTTGATGATCTCAAAACCGCCGTCGGTGCGAATCAGTTGCGGATTCACCTCGTTCGGACGGAGCGAAGCAACCGCGCTCACAATGGACGCCGGCAACGAAGCCTGCGTGCGGAAACCGAAGTCCCCGCCCTTGGGCGCGTCGGTATCCTGCGAATTGTTTTTCGCCAGCTCGGTGAAATCAGTTCCGCTTTGCACATCTTTCAGCACGGCCTCGGCCTTCACCTGGATAGCGGCAATATCAGCCTGCGTTGCGTTGTCCGGCACTTTGAACATGATGTGCTGGAGATGCAGGTCGTTGAACTGGCGGGCGTTCGGTCCACGCTGGCTGGCAACATAGTTGGCCACTTCGCCGTCCGACACCGTGATCTTGCTGTCCACCTCTTTCTCACGCAGTTTCGACAGCGTCAGCTCGGTGCGGGCATCGCGTTGGAAGGTTGACCAGGGCACCCCTTGCGCCTTAATGCGCGCATGGTACACGTCAAGCGTCATCTGGTTTTGCTGCGCGAGGCGCTCGAGCGTGCGTTGCACGGTGGCGTCGTCAACAATGATGTTGTCTTCCTTTGCCTTCTGCAACTGAATCCGCTCGATCACCATCTGGTTGAGCACCTGGCGTTGCAGCTGATTCGCGGGCGGAACCGGCGCGTTCTGCTGTTGCAGGCGGCGCACGATCAGACCCGTGCGGTCGGCGAGTTCGCGTTCCGTGATCACATCGTTGTTCACCAACGCGACGACAGAGTCCGCAATCTGCGCGCCGCCCGCCGTTGTCGCTGGTGGCAACGCCTGAGCGTGCGCGACCGGGCCGGCCAGTAAAGCTGCGGCGAAAGCGCCTGCCGCGAACATTGCGCACTTCAACTTGTTCATGTTTGACACAGATACTCCATCGATTGCGGCCGGTGACCGACCCTATTGCCTTGCGGCGTGCTTCACACATTCGGGCACACACTCACTCCGCACGCTCATTCGTAATTCGTGTAACGCGCGAGCGGTGGGGCCGGCGGCGGTGGCGGCGTGTAACCGTTGACGCCGGCGCGGAACGCTGAGGTTAGGCCATTATCGACGTTCGCCAAGCCTTTGAACGTCATTTGGGCGAGAACGCGCGTCCCGGCAGTGTTACTTCCGGTGCTGGTGATACCGTTTGCGTAACGCTGCACGCCGATGCCGAGAGTCCAGCAGTCGGCATCGTACTGGAAGCCCAGCAGCCCGTCGACGAGACGATGCCCTGCCAGATCGTAGTTCACCCGGGCGACGCTATAAATGTGTCGCGATAGTGACCATTGTGCCGAAACCAGAATCTGGTTGATTGGCGAGGTGGACAGCGTGGTCTCGTTCGCCTGCGTGTACCGATAGCCGATATTGATGACTTCGCGCGCCGCCGGGCTGAACCCGAAAACGATGCTCGAACGCACCAGCTGGTTGTTATCGGCATTATATTGGAACGCCGTTTCCTGTGAGAAACCAGCGCTCAGCTTGAACGACGCGCCCAGGATCATGTCCGAGTGCTTCGCCTGGTCGAGCGGCTGGCCCTTCCTGATCGTGGCGCGCTGTGGCTGGAAATAATACTGCTGCGCAATCACAAAACGCGCACGTTCATCGCCCGTTTCCGGGTTGATAAAACGCGTGGTCAGGCCGGCTGTCAGGCGTTTGGCGTCGGCAATGCGGTCGTTGCCCGCGTACGTGTTCGGCGTGTAGATTTCAGCGAGGCTGAAGTCCGACTGGCCGGTGTCAAAGATCGGCGCCAATTCCTGATTGCGGTACGGCGTGTACACGTAATACAGGCGCGGCTCCAGGGTCTGGATGTAATCTTGCCCGAAGATGCGCACGGAGCGGTCGAACACGAGACCGGTGTCGAAGCTGACCGTGGGAATGGATTCCGTCAGGTTCTTCGGCTGGCCCAGGGGCGTGTCGTTCGCCACACTGCCGATCTCGTTCAACTCGTACGAGGCGAAGTGATACTGGATCTTCGGCGTGACGAAATAACCCGGCCCGGTGACGCTGTAGCTCAAGTACGGGTTAAAAACAACGCGCTGGCCTTCCGTGGAATCCGCAATGGTGGTCGTAAAGCACGTGTAGTCCGCTTCCGCACCGTAGTCGAACCCGCCGACGTTGTACTTATTGTACAGCACGTTCAACTGCGGCTCGCGGGCGTACGGTGAGGTCGCCGGCGGCAATACCTGCCAGCGCTGCTCGTGCGCGAGAATTGACCACGGCCCGTTGTTGTACGTGACCCCTACTTCCTGCTGATACAGCACCTGCGTACCGTTGATGATCTGGTTCGCGGCGTTGCCCAGGTCTTCCGGATACTGATTGTCCGAGACCTTGTTGTAGTTGATGTAGGCGCCGAACCCACCACCGAAGTTCTGCTGGTGCTGGATGTAGATCGCATAGCGGTTCGTATGCGTCTGCATGTCCTGCGGCAGGAATTCGCCGGTGATCGTGCCCGAATAAGTCGGCGACAAATACTGGAACGTCGACTGGATCTGAATACCGCGCCGTGTCATCAAGCGCGGCGTGACCACCAGGTCACGATTCGGCGCGATATTGAAGTAGTACGGCAGCGACACTTCAAAACCGGTGGTTGAATTTAGCGACACCGTGGGCGGCAAGATGCCGCTGCGTCGTTTGCTGGTCAGCGGGAACGACAGCCATGGGCTCGCGAACACCGATACACCCTGGAAAAACAGCACGCCGTTGTGCGCGACGCCTTTGCTCGCGCCGGTATCGAAGTCGAACGACGTACCCTTGATGTACCAGGCGGGGTCGGTCTCGCACGAACACGCCGTGTACGTGCCCGAAGTAACGTGCGTCTGTTCGTCATTGAGCAGGTCGGCACGTGCCCCGCTGCCGGAACCGTTCGAGAAATTGAAGCGGTACTTCGGGTTCGTCATGTAACCCTCGTTCGCCTCCACCTGCAAGTGCGCTTCCGGGCCAATGAACGAATTGCCGTTATTGAAGATCCTGACGGTGCCGTAAGCATCGGCGATGTCGGTGTCCTGGTCGTAATGCAGCGCATCCGACTTGATCACGGAGACATTGCGGCGCAATTCGGCCGAACCCTTCGCAGCCAGGTCCCGGTCGGCCGTGCCCGTGGTGTGGTCGCCTAGCACGAACGTGGCCGGCTGGGCGCCCTGACGCAGTGGCCGCTCTTCGAGCTGCGGTGCGAGCCGCAGGCTCCAGGGGTCGCCTAGCGGCTGCGAGTCGGCTGCCGCGCCCGCTAACTGCGCGTGTGCGAGCGCGGGCATGAGACCCGGCACGGCAATCAGTGCCGCGAACAGCCGCCGCCTGCGTGGCCGCGCTTCACGCAATGGAACTAATTTGGAAAACTGTCGTGGCGGCATGTAATTGAGCGCTGTTCAATCGCGTCACGCCTCGCGCTCGACGAGAGCGCCCGGGCACAGCCACCGGAACTCGCGCCACCGGAGTTGACGGTTCGCTGCGAACGAAAATGAACGATCGATGGATGATACGGGCGGCTGTCATACTCTTTGGAAGCCAACGATACCGTTGTGGCCTGCCAAAGGCTTCGCGCCGGGCGCAAACGGAATGCTTAAAAAAGCCACAGCTATATTATATGGCAAGACGTTTCACCCCTCGAGTTTATGACGCCCAATCCCCCGGATTTTCGTCTTACCCAGCTTCACAACTGGCTGCAATCCCTGCCCGAGCGTTATCGGCTGGACCTTTCCACGCTTAAGCCCGCTTCTGCCGATGCCAGTTTCCGGAGATATTTCCGGTTGGCCGCCGATTGCGACGCCGGCAAGACACTGATCGCCGTTGATGCCCCACCACCCGAAAAGTGCCGCGAGTTCGTGCAGGTCGCCGAATTGCTGCGCGCGGCCGGCGCGCATGTGCCACAGATCCTGGAAACGGATTTCGATACCGGCTTCATGCTGGTAACGGATCTGGGCACCACGACGTATCTTTCCGTCCTCGATGAAAAGAACGCCCGGCCGCTGATGCGTTCGGCAATTGATGCGTTGATCAAGTTCCAGGTGACCGCGTGAAGGCTTGCTGCCTGCGTTCGATGAAGCGTTCCTGCGCCGCGAAATGGAGCTGATGCCTGAGTGGTTCGTGGCGAAGCATCTGGGCCACACGCTGGACGCGGCTGAACGCAAGGTGCTCGACGATACCTTCAACGTGCTCGTTGAAAGCGCGTTGGCCCAACCGCAGGTCTTCATGCTGCGCGATTTCATGTCGCGCAACCTGATGGTCGCCGAGCCGAATACCGGCGTGCTTGATTTCCAGGACGCGGTGTACGGGCCGTTGAGCTACGACATTGCGTCGTTGTTGTGCGACGCGTTCATTAGCTGGGAAGAAGAGTTCGAGCTTGACTGCTTGGTGTGCTACTGGGAAGGCGCGCGCAAGGCCAGATTTGCCAGTGGACGCGGATTTCGGCGAGTTCTACCGGCAGGTCGAATGGATGGGATTGCAGCGGCATAATATCAAGGTGCTCGGGCTGTTTGCACGGATTTATCATCGCGATGGGAAACCGGTGTATCTCGCTGATTTGCCGAGATTTATTGGCTATGCGCGGAAGGTTTCCGAGCGATATCGGCCATTGCGGCCGTTTGCGCAGCTGCTCGATATGTTGGAAGGGCGCGCGATTAATGTGGGTTATACGTTTTGACGACTCTCCACGTAGCAATGATCTTCGCCGCCGGGCGCGGCGTGCGTATGCGTCCGCTGACGGATTCATGCCCGAAGCCTTTGCTTGCAGTTGGCGGGAAACCGCTGATCGTGTGGCAAATTGAACGGCTCGCTGCTGTGGGCTTCAAGACGATTGTCATTAATCATGCGTGGCTTGGACGGATGTTTCACTCCAAGCTCGGCGATGGCTCCCGCTGGGGCGTTGAAATCCGCTACTCGCGATGCACGCGCTTGAGACGGCCGGTGGCATTGCCAAAGCTTTGCCGCTGTTCGAGAAAGATGGCGAAGCCACCATTTTTGCAGCGGTCAGCGGCGACGTGTTCTGCGAGCTCGACTACGCAAGACTCTGCGAGCGCGCCGCGAAGATGGCGCTGCAAGACGAACCCGCAATGCATCTGGTCATGGTGCCGAACCCGCTGTTTCATACCCTTGGTGATTTCTCGCTCACTCCTGAAGGCAAGCTTTTGCTTGATGGCTCGACGCGCTACACCTTCGGCAATATCGGCTTATATGACACGCGCATGTTTCGCGATCTCGCTCCGGAAACGCGACGCGCATTGACGCCGTACTATCGCGAGACGATTGCGGCTGGACGCGCTACGGGCGAGTTGTATGCAGGGCGATGGGAGAACGTTGGTACGTTGAAGCAGTTGGAGGAATTGGACGCTGCGTTGCGAGGCAAGTAAGCGGGTTTTCTTACTCAGAGGTCCACGGATCAATGACCGTGATTCCGGTAGCGTCGAAGTCCTTGCAGTTTCGGGTCGCCAGCGCCGCGCCGTGGCTGGGGCAGATCGCGGCAATCTGCGCGTCCGCCGCACCGATGGGACGACCGGCCGTCTCACGGGCGACCACAAGCGCGGCGTATTGCCGCGCAGCATTGTCGTCAAATGCCAGCACCTTGCCGGCCAGTTCGTCCGCGAGCATTGAATCGATCGCATCACGCAATCCGGTTTTGCGTCGCCCGTTCGGTAGGCGCTGGATGCCATATAACAATTCCGCAAAGGCGACAGCGGTCATTTGCAGATCCTGTCAATTCCGAGCATCCAGCCAAGCCAGCACAATCTCGCCGGGCTTGGCACGCACGAGTTCCGACAAGACGTTGGTGTCCAGAATGATCATTCGGGCAACTCAGTAGCTCGTGGCCGTTCGGTTCGATCCGGCAGATTCAGGCCTTTATCGGCAAGGCTCGCAAAACGCTGATGGATCCGGCTGCCGAAACCTGCCGTGCTCGTCGTTCTCATTAACGCGTTCTGCAGGATCATCCGCACCTCTTCTTCCATGGAAAGGCCATGCCGGGCGGCTTCAATACGAAGTTGGGCTTTCACTCCCCCGTCTAAATTGCGAATTGTCAGTGTCGTCATTGCGGGCTCCAATTTATGCTAAATTGTACTGTTTCGACGAAATCCCGGCCTTTTCTGCTGTGTCTGAAACATATTTCCGCAGTCTGCCAGACATTCTGCTGGGAGTTGAAGGCTACTTTGTCCCGTAGGTAGCGTCGCAATTCCCGCTCAATGGTCAAGAATCGTAGATAGTCTGCGTCGCAAAGTGCTGTAAGAGCCCTACGCGTCATTTGGAAGAAAACGGATATTCCGTCAGCGAGCCCTCTTTGACCTTCTCAACCGCGAGCGGCGTGTCCTGGGTGAACGGGACTGAGAGCTCCGGGTTCTCTTCAACGGCTTTTCCGAGCCACGCCCAATGCTCAATTTGTTGCGGGGCCGTGCGATGCATCGCAGCCGCGTGCGGCTTCGCAATCTCGATCAGCTCGGCGAATAGCTTGAGCGTCACTCCGATATTGGATGCCGCGCACAAATAAGACGTCCTTTGTCGGTCACGGTCAGGCTTTTGCAACTTACAAGATCACTTTTCGCGCCAGTTTCCCTGCGGTCACGGCAAGTTTCACCGCCCCCCGCCTAACCCTTTTTGCCGCAATGGTAAAATCCGCTTCTCCTTTCGTCTCACTGCGCGGTTGCCCCCACCATGTCCGATACCCATCCCAATACCCTCTTCGCGCTCACCGCGCTTTCCCCGCTCGACGGCCGTTACGCCGCCAAAACGGAAGCATTGCGCGAATGGCTGTCCGAATACGCGTTCATGAAGCATCGCGTGAAGGTGGAAATTCACTGGCTGATCGCGCTGTCGCAAGCGGGCTTCGATGAAGTCCCGCCGTTCTCCGAGGTTTCCGAAAACTTCCTGCTCCAGCTCGCCGAGCGCTTCACCGCCCACGACGCCGCGCGCATCAAGGACATCGAAAAGGTCACGAATCACGACGTCAAGGCCGTTGAGTACTGGCTCAAGGAGTCGGTGAAAGATCAGCCGGAACTCGAGCGTACCAGCGAGTTCATCCACTTCGCGTGTACGTCGGAGGACATCAACAACACCTCGCACGGCATGATGATCGCCGGCGCCCGCGAACACGTGCTTCTGCCAGCGCTGCGCGCCGTTCACGAACGGCTCGTCAAGCTCGCCCACGCGCACGCCGCGCAACCCATGCTCTCGCGCACGCACGGCCAGCCCGCCAGCCCGACCACGCTCGGCAAGGAGATGGCGAACGTTGCGGCCCGCCTGCAGAACGCCATTGAACGGATTGCGGAAGTGCCGGTTCTCGGCAAGATGAACGGCGCCGTGGGCAACTTCAACGCACACCTCTCTGCATATCCGGAGTTCGACTGGGAAGAATTTGCTGAAGGCGTGGTCGAAGACCGCCTTAAGCTGACGTTCAATCCGTACACGATTCAAATTGAACCGCACGACTACATGGCCGAGATGTTCGACGCCATTTCACGCGCGAACACGATCCTTCTCGATCTGGATCGCGATATCTGGGGTTATATCTCCCTCGGTTATTTCAAGCAGCGCACGAAAGCGGGTGAAATCGGGTCATCGACGATGCCGCATAAGGTCAACCCCATTGACTTCGAGAACTCGGAAGGCAATCTCGGACTGGCCAGTGCCACGTTGCGCCATCTCGCCGACAAGCTCCCCGTCTCCCGCTGGCAACGTGACCTCACAGATTCCACCGTACTGCGAAATATTGGCGTGGTGTTCGGGTATTCGCTGCTGTCCTATGACTCGCTGATCTGCGGACTGGACAAGCTCGAGGTGAATGCGGCACTGTTGAATGAAGATCTGGATAACTGCTGGGAAGTGCTGGCCGAGCCGGTGCAGACCGTCATGCGCCGTTACGGTGTGGAAAATCCCTACGAGCAATTGAAGGAACTCACGCGCGGCAAAGGCATCACGCGTGAAGGCCTGCAGACGTTTATCAGCGGCCTCGCCATTCCCGACGACGCCAAGAAACTCCTGCTCGACATGACACCGGGTTCGTATGTTGGGAAAGCCATCGAACTAGCCCAGCGGATTCGTTGATCGATCCGCCGATCTGGCGCAGCCACCGGGTAATCTGATGGCCGTTCACTAGCAAGTCTGTGGACGGCCTTCTTCTTTGAATACTGCGTTCACGCGGCACAATCAATGCAGGTCGATGCGCACTGCCTGCTCAACCAGCAACTCGGTGTTCGCGCTCGAATGCTCGTAGACGTTGTATGGCACGCCGCCTACTTGCGCCGTGCCATGTGTTGCGCCCACTCACCGTCGGCCAGACCGGCAATATGCGAGTTCGACAGGTCGACCGAGTCGCCCTCCTTGCCGTTCACCATCATCTGCTGCTTGTCGTCCTTCTGGAACAGGTCGGTTTCAGCCAGGTTCAGCACGTCCACCAGCGACAGCTTCAGCGTGTTGTTCTGACCACCCAGGTCGATCACTTCGATACCCGAGATTTTTGCCGCCGCCGTCTTGCCGGTCAGCGAGGTCAGGTCGAGAATCTGGTGGTCGCCTGTGAGATGCAGCGTGTCCACCTCTCCGCCCTTCGCGCCTTCAATGTGCGCCATGGTTTCCTTGAATACGACACCGGGTCTACCTTCAGATCCACGGTTTCGTTGCCGTTGGCTGCCGTGCCCTTGAAGGCGTCGTTATTCGCGACTACCGTGTGATGATCCGTTTGCTGAACGGCCTGCTGATCTTGCGTGTCTCCTGCCGCTAACGCCAATGAGTCGTCGGTCAAGTGAGTCGCGCTTAACATCACCGACTTATTAAAGACATACAGCATATTCGTATAAATGTAATTGCTGCTTTCTCTAATAATGTTATTGGCGCTGTCAAGCATTACGACATACGTAGTGCGACATACGTAGTGCGGGCTCCGGCCATGTAGCCCGAGTAGGTAAAATCGTACGCACCGTTGGGTAAGCGATAGATCTGGCACATCGAATGGAGAATCATTTTTGGTTAATCGCAAGGGCGTCGCGGAGTCCGATATCTACCGGCGATGTCTGCAAAGTGATGTCGTAAGTGGGTTCCGACGCGAAGGTCGGCGCCTAGTCGAGGCCTCAGTTCAAGCTTGCTTGAGCCTGCCGCCTGGCGTAGTTAAACGGCAGCAGGTCACTGACGTCAGCGTCTGGTGATCGTTGTGGCAGCTCGGTCAAGACATGCAGCAAATATGCATACGGTTCGACGCCGCATGCGCGACACTTTAGCATCAAGCTGTACACCGTCGCACTCGCTTCCGCACCGGCAACCGTGTCGCAGTACAGCCACGATTTTCTCCCAGTGCAGAATGCAGAATGGCCTGATGTCCCGTTCGATGACTTATGCCGACTCCCGGATTATGCCGCGTCATAGCCGTCCATGGCGCCAAACATGCCTTCGTGTGACGGTTGGGTCGGCATAATCCTTACGATTTCTCTAGCAGGCTGTTGAAATTGGGTCCCGTGTAAGCGGGGTTTGAGGGACAAGTGTTATGGATATCGTGTTCATAATCTTTGGCGATGGATGCGATGCGCGGATTGGATGAGATGCAAGAACCTCTGTTTACTACGGTCAAGCTGGAGGATTTCGTCCCGGCGGATCACCCGCTGAGACCAATTCGACTGCTGGTCAACGAAGCGTTGAAACGGCTCAACGGGCTGTTTGGCGTCATCTATGCCGACACCGGTCGTGCCTCGATTGCACT
>LGTG01000099.1 GCA_001190015.1 Candidatus Burkholderia crenata | reverse complement strand
GCACCGTACGGCGCCGGGCTGGCGTGCCTGCGCACTGCCTGCCAAAACCACTCGGCGAACCCGCAATTCAGCAGCAAATTGCATGTGCAAACCTCTTGAACACTGCTTCGGTCGTCATGACGGGCGCTTTTCAACAGCCTGCTAAACACTAAACCCCCTGTTGCACTTCACCATTGAAACCGCCATATGCACAATACCGTCTCCGCGCGACCGAAGGGCTGGTGGGCGGCAAGTACCTTGAAGTATCAGTATCTTAACTGCCACAGGCCCATCTCGAGCTCCTTGTTTTCATGGTTGCCACCGTCCAAAAATACGCCAGCAATTCACATGCATCATATATGCGCGTGCTCAAGTAGGAGTAAATGCCGCGCGAGGGCCGGATTTTTAGAACACGGTCTGCATACCAATCCGCGCGATTCCTTTCCGGGTTGAGCTGGACGCATCGGCTCCGTTCATCCACGCGTTGTGGCCTCCGGGAATGTCACCACCTGTCCACACACCCACTCCGCGTAGACGACAGTGCGCGGCTAAAGAGAGAGTATGCAGTACAGTAGTGACTTGCTGCGCCTTTTGTTTTCAAGGAACGAGTTTCCCTTCCAGTACGGGTAGTCCGCGCCAAGACACAGCGCCAAGCTAAAGTAATACATACCGCCTATCGCTGCCACTTTTCCGCCGGAGACGTTGTACCGCTGGAGTGCTCGCGGATCGCAGCGACTGTGGCGTAGATGCAACATATTGTGTGAAATAAGGGTAACGAATGAGTGCCTTTCTGAAGTTCTTTTGTTATCTTCTGCGCCGTTGTGGTCCGAATCCAAATTACGGAAATCTATGACTTTCCGAAGCCCGTCACTAACGCAGATCTGGAGATCTAATGAAAAAGTCGCTTCTCGCTCTCGCAGCATTGGGCACATTCGCAGGCGCCGCTCAGGCACAAAGCAGCGTGACGCTGTACGGTATTGTGGATGCAGGTTTCGCCTATGTGAACAATATCGGTGGTCACAAGCTCTACGAAACGAGCGCCGGCAATCTGCAAGGCGATCGTTGGGGCCTGCGTGGTACGGAAGATCTGGGCGGTGGCTTGAAGGCGCTGTTCGTGTTGGAAAATGGTTTCAACGCGTTCTCCGGCAAGCTGGGTCAAGGCGGTGACGAATTCGGCCGTCAAGCTTACGTTGGCCTGTCGAGCCAGTTCGGTACGGTCACCCTCGGTCGTCAATACGACTCCGTGGTGGACTACACCGGTGCGTTCGAAGCTGGTAGCCAGTGGGCGTCGTTCTACGCTGCGCACCCGGGCGATCTGGACAACCTGAACAATTCGAATCGCACCAACAATTCGATCAAGTACGCAAGCAACAACTACAGCGGCATTACATTCGGTGGCTTGTACAGTCTAGGCGGCGTTGCTGGTCAATTCAACCGCAACCAAATTTTCTCGGGCGGTGTTGGCTATGCGCAAGGTCCGCTGTCGTTGGGCGCTGCTTACTTGAACGTCAAGAACCCGAACTTCTCGTTCTTCGGCAACAACTCGACGTCGAGCGCAACGGCAACGAACATGGGCGGTTCGCAGGTGTATTCTGGCTTTGCATCGGCTAAGACGCAGCAAGTGATTTCCGCTGGCGGTGCTTACACGTTCGGCCCGGCAACTGTCGGCGCAACGTACAGCAACACGCAGTTCAAGGATCTTGGCCAAACCGGTGTGACTGGCCAACCGGCTGGCTCGGCGACGGACGGCAATGCCAAGTTCCATAACGCCGAACTGAACTTCAAGTATCAGTTGACCCCTGTGTTGTTGCTCGGCGCAGCGTACGACTACACGAAGGCATATAGCATCGCCAACGAAAAGATCCATCAAGGTGTCTTAGGCGCAGACTACTTCCTGTCGAAGCGGACCGACCTGTATGCCGAGGCGATTTATCAACACGCATCGGGCACAAACTCAGTTGGCGGCGCGGCTACGGCACAGATCAACACTCTGTCGGCGTCGTCGACGTCGAACCAGGTTGCTGCTGTTGTCGGAATTCGCCACAAGTTCTAATAAATTTTGCAGTACCCTAAAGGCGCTTCGGCGTTTTTTTGTGTCGCGCCCCCAGCATGGGCGCAATCTTGGAGGTGTAAGTCCTCCCGTGAGTTGACCACAGCGAACGAAGTGAAGCGCAACTGCGTGAGGGTGACCGAGCGTGGGGAGGAAGCGTGGAGCGAAACCGTGAGCCGATGTACAAGAACCGGATAGAAGGCGGTGCCGATCAGGGCAAGCGGGCGCGTAACCGCGAAGCTCTCGTGGTCAAGGATTATTAGGTGCGGTAAATCCGGCGGTTGTGCGGTGAAGGATTGCGTTCTTACCTGGGGAGATCTCGCCTGG
>LGTG01000098.1 GCA_001190015.1 Candidatus Burkholderia crenata | reverse complement strand
CATTCTGAGCACGAGCAGGCCGACAACCACGGGCTAGCCAACGGCCCCTGATCACTTCGCTTCTATTCAATCCAACGACGCCGTTTAGTGTCGGATTTGCACCGCCGCTAACAAGCACTGCAATCACGCGCGCGGTTTTCTGATTTAGCGGCACGCATCGGACTGGTGCGAAACGTTTGAATTGTCCAGAACCAGTGCTAACGTTACGGGTCTTAGCTTCGTATGCACCGAATATGTGCGTGACTATGCGATTTTGATCGAGTAAGCCCCTTGAAGGGTAATGGTGCTTCCCCGAAAAAACGCGCAGCTTCAATTGCTTAACGCAACAATGGTGCACTTGGCATGGAAGCTGCTTTTGACTCTACTGATGGTTTCGGATCGGTTAGGCGACGAATTGATGTTCGTCGACTTTTGTTAATCAGGAGATAGGTAATGAGCAAATCCGTGGCCGACGTCATGCAACTCGTCAAGGACGAGGACGTCAAGTTTGTCGACTTCCGTTTCACCGACACGCGCGGTAAAGAACAACACGTTTCGGTGCCGGTTTCGGCATTCGACGAAGACAAATTTGAAAGCGGCCACGCTTTCGACGGTTCGTCTATCGCCGGCTGGAAGGGCATCGAAGCGTCGGACATGCTGCTGATCCCGGATGCGGATACTGCGTTCATCGACCCGTTCTATGAAGAGTCGACGCTCGTGATGTCCTGCGACGTGGTGGAGCCGGCAGATGGCAAAGGCTATGAACGCGATCCGCGCTCGCTCGTGAAGCGTGCTGAAGCGTATCTGAAGAGCTCGGGTCTCGGCGACACCGCTTTCTTTGGTCCGGAACCGGAATTCTTCATTTTCGACTCGGTTCGCTGGAGCGCCGATCAGTCGGGCTGTTTCGTCAAGATCGGTTCGGAAGAAGCACCATGGTCGTCGTCGATGGAATTCGAAGGCGGTAACGCGGGTCACCGGCCGGGCACGAAGGGCGGTTATTTCCCGGTGGCACCGGTTGACACGTTCCAGGACATCCGTTCGGAAATGTGCCTGTTGCTCGAACAAATCGGTATTCCGGTCGAATTGCACCACCACGAAGTGGCGGGCCAGGGCCAGAATGAAATCGGCACGAAGTTCTCGACGCTGGTTCAACGCGCCGACTGGACGCAGCAACTGAAGTACATCGTTCATAACGTGGCGCACACGTATGGCAAGACGGCGACGTTCATGCCGAAGCCGGTCGTGGGCGATAACGGCTCGGGCATGCACGTTCACCAGTCGATCTGGAAGGACGGCAAGAACCTGTTCGCCGGCGACGGATATGCAGGCCTGTCGGAATTCGCGCTGTTCTACATCGGCGGCATCATCAAGCATGCTCGCGCGCTGAACGCCATCACGAACCCATCGACGAACTCGTACAAGCGTCTCGTGCCGCACTTCGAAGCACCGGTGAAGCTCGCCTACTCGGCGAAGAACCGCTCGGCTTCGATTCGCATTCCGCACGTGTCGAACCCGAAGGATCGCCGTATCGAAACGCGTTTCCCGGATCCGATGGCGAACCCGTACCTGTGCTTCTCCGCACTGATGATGGCCGGTCTGGATGGCGTGCAGAACAAGATCCACCCGGGCGAAGCAGCGGACAAGAACCTGTACGACCTGCCGCCGGAAGAGGATGCAAAGATTCCGACCGTGTGTGCCGGCCTCGACGAAGCGCTGGACGCGCTCAACGCTAATCGTGAGTTCCTGACGGTCGGCGGCGTGTTCACCGACTCCATGCTCGACGCGTATATCGAACTGAAGACGAATGAACTGCAGTGCTATCGCCAGGCTGTGCATCCGATCGAGTTCGAAATGTACTACTCGCTGTAAAACGCGTTGCATGGCGCACGTGCTTCTTCGCTCGCTGCACTGCGGAGAAGTACGTCGCTTGACGCGAAGCAGGAGTGTCGAATGATCAAAAAAGGGACGGCACGCCGTCCCTTTTTTAATCGTTGCCGCTTTTCCTGACAAGTTTCAAGACACGGTCTCACTGCACGATGGTCCTCAAGAATCTCATCAAGGCGAGAAAGAGTCCTCCCGACAATTCGTTGTCCGACGCCGCCGCGCTCGTCGCCACGCATTTGCTGCCGGGCATGGAAGCGCTGCCCACGGTTGTGCTTGTGCTCGACAAGTTGAGCCTGAAGATCGCGTTCGCGAATCCGTCGGCGGAAGCCATGCTCGAGCGCTCGCGCAAGCAACTGGCTCAAATCTCATGGCCCGAACTGTTCGCCAATGCGGACGAACTGGTGACGACCATTGCCTCGATTGCCGATCACCGTTTCAACGCAACGCATCTCGATGCCGTGCTCGAACGTCCCGGCCGCGAGCCGCTGCATGTTCACGCGATTGTTGCGTATCTGGAAGTCGCACCGAATTACGTGCTGCTCGAACTATTCGAGAACGAGCGGCACTTGAAGACCGACCGCGAGGAGCGTATTCACGATCTGACCGCGGTCAACAAGCAACTGATTCGCAACCTCGCACATGAAATCAAGAATCCGCTTGGCGGTATTCGAGGCGCGGCGCAACTGCTTGAGTTCGAACTGGGTGCGCGCGAACGTGATCACTTGCGTGAATACACGCAAGTGATCGTCAAAGAATCGGATCGGCTGCAAACTCTGGTTGACCGGTTGCTCGCGCCGCACCGACATCCGCATATTGTTGGTGACGTGAATATTCACGAAGTATGCGAACGTGTGCGTGCCGTGATTCTCGCGGAGTTTCCGCGCGGCCTTACGCTCGATCGTGATTACGACGTGAGCATGCCCGACTTGCGCGGTGACAAGGAGCAGCTTATCCAGGCGCTGCTCAACATCGTGCGCAACGCGGCGGAAGCGCTGCGCGAACGTATTTCACAAGGCGATGCGAGGATCGAATTGCGTACACGTATTGCGCGCAAAGTGACGATTGGCAAACGCCTGCACAAACTGGCACTGGACTTGCATATCACTGACAACGGTCCCGGCATCCCGGAAGAGATCCGCGACCGGATCTTCTATCCGCTGGTGTCCGGGCGGGAAGATGGGAGTGGACTGGGACTTACGCTCGCACAGACTTTCGTGCAACAGCACGATGGTTTGATCGAAGTGGAAAGCAAACCGGGTGGTTGCACTGAGTTCACCATTTTGTTGCCGTTCGAAGGCTGACCGGACTCCGATGAAGGATCGACGCGCGCCAGGCATGGAGTTAAGGATCGGTCACGAGGGTATCGACATTTTGAAAAGCGCTAGTGCGCCTGACCGTTTCGACGGGCTTATACCGAACCACACGAAGACATCTCGCCGAACTATATGAAGCCGATCTGGATCGTAGACGACGACCAATCCATCCGCTGGGTGCTCGAAAAAGCGCTAGCAAGAGAGAACTTCGCCACGCGCAGTTTTTTCGGCGTCCGGGACGCGCTGACCGCGCTCGAACAGGAAAGTCCGCAAGTGCTTGTGTCGGACATCCGCATGCCGGGTGGGTCGGGACTCGAATTGTTGCAGACAGTACGCGACAAGCTGCCCGGTTTGCCGGTCATCATCATGACGGCGTTTTCCGATCTCGACAGTGCTGTGGCTGCGTTCCAGGGCGGCGCGTTCGAATATCTGGCGAAGCCGTTTGACGTCGACAAGGCGGTCGAGCTGATCCGACGCGCGGTTGATGAAAGCATGCGGGGCGAAGCAACCTACGACAACAGTCTCACCGAAGCGCCCGAAATGCTCGGCCAGGCGCCGGCGATGCAGGACATGTTTCGCGCAATCGGCCGTCTGTCACATTCCGCCGCCACCGTGCTCATCACGGGCGAATCAGGCACCGGAAAGGAGCTTGTCGCGCGTGCGCTGCACCGTCATAGCCCGCGTGCGAACGGACCGTTCATTGCGCTGAACACTGCCGCTATCCAGAAGGATCTGCTCGAGTCCGAGTTGTTCGGCCACGAGCGTGGCGCGTTTACGGGCGCGCAGGCCATGCGGCAGGGACGGTTCGAGCAAGCTGAAAACGGCACCCTGTTCCTCGATGAAATCGGCGATATGCCGTTTGATCTGCAGACGCGTTTGTTACGCGTGTTATCCGATGGGCAGTTTTATCGCGTGGGCGGGCACAACCCGTTGAAGGCGACCGTCCGCGTGATTGCGGCGACTCATCAGAATCTCGAATCCCGTGTGCGGCAGGGCTTGTTCCGTGAGGACTTGTATCACCGGCTGAACGTGATTCGCTTGCGCTTGCCCGCGTTGCGCGAGCGTAGCGAAGACATTCCGTTGCTCACGCGGCACTTCCTGCAGAAAAGCGCGCGCGATCTGGGCGTCGAGTCGAAACGCGTGTCGGAAGATGCACTTGGATTCCTGGCGTCGCTGTCGTTTCCCGGCAACGTCCGGCAACTCGAAAACCTGTGCGACTGGCTGACCGTGATGGCGCCGGCGCAGACGATCGAGCAAAAGGATTTGCCTCCCGATCTCACACCGACTCAGGAATATGTCGGTGAGAGCACTGCGCTGACAGCATCGGCAGTGGAAATGGGCGCTGGGTCGAATGCGGCCATATCGGACGGTGTTAGCGGTTTGCCGGCTTCGCTTGGTGCGCCGCCTGCCGGCGTTCCCGCGAGCGTATGGGAAAACGGTTTGCGGACCGAGGTCTCGCGCCTGCTGCGCGAGAATACTGCCGATGTCATGGACGAACTTGCGCGCCGATTTGAAGCCGCGGTGATACGTGAGGCCCTCTACTTCACTCGCGGCCGGAAGGTGGAGGCGGCTGAACGTCTCGGGATTGGCCGCAATACGATCACACGCAAGATACAGGAATTGCATCTGGATGCTTGATTGGGGATAGTGCTTAGCAGGCTGTTGAAATTGGGTACCGTGTAAGCGG
>LGTG01000097.1 GCA_001190015.1 Candidatus Burkholderia crenata | reverse complement strand
CATGGAATCTGCACCATCCCGCCCACCGGATCGCAAGTCAGCCCGAGGTTATGTTCCATCCCGATCTCGGCAGCATTTTCAACCTGCGTCGGAGTCCCGCCCATGACCGCCGCCAACCCCGCCGCCGCCATCGAACATGCCACACCTACTTCGCCCTGACACCCGACCTCGGCGCCGGAAATGGAAGCGTTCATCTTGTACAGAATCCCGATAGCCGCTGCCGTCAGCAAGAAATCAATCACGCCCTGTGCATTCGATCCCGGCACGAACCGGTCGTAGTAATGCAGCACCGCCGGAATAATCCCCGCCGCGCCGTTGGTCGGCGCCGTCACCACACGCCCGCCCATCGCGTTTTCCTCGTTCACCGCGATGGCGTACAGGTTGATCCAGTCGATCATGGAAAGCGGATCGCGCAGCGCCTGCTCGGGTTTGTCGACCAGCGCCCGATACAACACCGGCGCGCGCCGTTTAACCTGGAAAGGACCGGGCAGGCAACCATCGGCGTTGGGGTTATCGATTCCGCAACCGCGCTTCACGCACGACTGCATCACGTCCCAAATGCGCAGCAAGCCCGAACGAATCTCCTCTTCGCTGCGCCACACACTCTCGTTTTCCCACATCAATTGCGCCACGGATTTGCCCGTTTCACGACACAACGCAAGCAATTCATCGCCGGACTGGAACGCGTACGGCAACTGTTCAATCGCGGTGAGCACCTTCACATTCGATGCCTCCGCCGTCACCACAAAACCGCCACCCACCGAGATATAGGTCGAGTCGCGCAATGACACACCGTTGGCATCGAAGGCGTGGAGTTTCATGCCGTTCGGATGCTCAGCCAGTGCCTGTCGCAAAAACACAATGTGTTCCTTCAGCACGAACGGAATCTCATGCTTGCCCAGCAGCAAAAGCTTTTTCGTCGCGCGCACGGTCTCGAGACGCGTGCCGATCGTGCCGGCATCGACGGTGTCAGGCGCGTCGCCCATCAAGCCGAGCATTACGCCCCGATCCGAACCATGACCCTTGCCGGTTGCGCCGAGCGAACCGTACAACTCGCATTTCACGCTAGCCGTGGCGTCCAGCAGACCATCACGTTCGAGCCCCTGCACGAACATCAGGGCGGCCCGCATCGGTCCGACCGTATGCGAACTCGACGGACCGATGCCGATTTTGAAAAGATCGAAAACGCTGACTGCCATGACTGCTCCTGCAAAGGTGCTGCTAAAAAATCAGCGCGCCGGCAGCGGTAAACATACCGCGAGCCAGGCCGGCGGCGTGGGGGCCAGGCGCAGCGCAATGAGCATGTAACGCCCGTCAAGCCGCACCGATAAATGAAACAATTCGGCCGCGTGTTTCGGATCCCACGTGCCCGAATAACCGGGCAGGCCGGCCTCGCGGCGAGTGGCATCGAAGGGCACGGTCGAATGAACGAATTCTTCGTGCGTGCGTGTGCCGAGCGCGTACGGCGTGAGCCAGTTCAGCGCGGCGGCTAATGTCGCGCCCGACTGCGCGCGCTCACCCAGCCAGTTGCGGTTATGACGACGCGCCGCGAGCGCGGCGGTCACCAGCGGCTGCAGATCGTAAGTGACGTAATGCAGCGCGTCGCGTTCGGCAAAATCGATGGTCGAGCCATCCGGCGCAATGTTGTCTCCAATATGCTCCACATAAAGGCGCTGTGCCGCGTTAATCAGCTTGCGATCATCAATAGTGAACGCGCCCATCGCGATCAACTTGATCCGGTGACTCTGCCAGTTGTTTCGATACGTGCTGGTCAGAGGCCGCTTTTGTTTGTCGATATCCGCTATATATCCCGTCACCAGCTTCGTGATGAACGCGTTCGACGCGTTCCGCGTCTTTACCGGCAAGGCGCTCGCGGTCAGGTCGTAGGCGAGGATCAGCGACTCGAAATTCGTTTCATCGATAGGATTGAAACTCGGCTGGTACGTTGTGACCCACGCGAATAGAAACCGGTCGACGAGACGCAAATACGCTTCGTTGCCGGTCGCACGCCACGCAAGCGCGGCGTCGCGCATTAATCCGAGATCCTTCTCCGCCGCTTCGCTTTCGTCGCGAATGCCCTGATGCGACAACGTGCCTTCCGTATGAAGCGTCGCTCGCGCCTTCGGCTGGTCGTTCAGCCGCGATTGCACCATTTTTACCAATGCTTTCACGCCCGGATCGGCGTTCATGCGCTCACTGTTCTGCATCGCGGGCGCGGCGCAAAAATCCATTGCGGCAAACGCGCTTGGCGCACTGATTGCCGTTACTGCAAGAGCCGCGATCATTGCCGGAACACACCACGTTTTACTCACCACTCTCACCTGTCGCGCCATGCAAAACTCCCTGATTGGCTTGGTTCGGGTGAGATGGTATCTGGTGTTGTGTGACTCCGGCAAAACTGTCCGGCTCTCAGGGATGCCGGACAGTTGAAACGCGTGCTTATTCGCCGCTTATTCTCCGTACTCCGACAATGGAATGCACGAGCAGAACAGATTACGGTCGCCGTAAGCGTTGTCCGCGCGACCGACTGGTGGCCAATACTTGCGCGCAATCAACGAGGTCAGCGGATACGCCGCCGTTTCACGCGAGTAGGCGTGGCTCCAGCCATCGGCCACAACTACCGCTGCCGTATGCGGCGCGTTCTTCAGCGGATTGTCTTCGCGATCCGACTTGCCTTCCTCCACCGCGCGAATTTCGTCGCGAATGGCGATCATTGCATCGACAAATCGATCCAGTTCCTCTTTCGACTCCGATTCCGTCGGCTCGACCATCAGCGTGCCCGGCACCGGGAAGCTCATGGTCGGTGCATGGAAACCGTAGTCGATCAGGCGCTTCGCGACGTCATCGACTGAAATGCCGCTGGTTTCTTTCAGCGGACGCAGATCGAGAATGCACTCGTGCGCGACCAGGCCTCCCGTGCCGCTGTACAGCACGGGGTAATGTGGTGCAAGCCGTTTCGCCACATAGTTCGCTGCGAGGATCGCGCTTTCGGTGGCGTTCGTGAGGCCTTGCGCGCCCATCATTGCGATGTACATCCACGAGATCGGCAGAATGGCGGCCGAGCCATAAGGCGCCGACGATACCGCTCCAATCCCCGCCGTATCGCGCTGATAACCGGTCGAATGCTGGTTCGGCAGAAACTTGGCCAAATGCGCGCCGACTGCAACCGGACCCACGCCCGGTCCGCCGCCGCCATGCGGAATGCAGAAAGTCTTGTGCAGGTTCAGGTGCGAGACGTCGCCGCCGAACTGGCCCGGCGCGGTCAGGCCCACCATTGCGTTCATGTTCGCGCCATCGACGTAAACCTGGCCACCGTGCGCGTGCACGATCTCGCAGATTTCGCGCACGTTCGCTTCGAACACGCCATGCGTGGACGGATACGTGATCATGATCGCCGCGAGTTTGTCGGCGTGCTTGTCGGCCTTGGCCTTCAAGTCGGCGATATCGACGTTGCCTTGTTCATCGCACGCAACGACCACAACCTGCATGCCGGCCATTTGTGCCGATGCCGGATTCGTGCCGTGCGCGGACGACGGAATCAGGCAGATGTTCCGATGCCCTTCGCGACGCGATTCGTGATACGCGTGGATGATCAGCAAGCCAGCGTATTCACCTTGCGAGCCGGCGTTCGGTTGCAGCAACACAGCCGCGTAACCGGTACACGCAACCAGCATTTGCTCGAGCTGACCGATCATCGTGCGATAACCGACCGTTTGTTCCGCCGGTGCAAACGGATGAATCTGCGCGAATTCGGGCCACGTCACGGGCAGCATTTCGGACGTTGCGTTCAGCTTCATCGTGCATGAACCGAGCGGGATCATCGTGCGGTCGAGCGCGAGATCCTTGTCCGCCAGACTGCGCAGGTAGCGCAGCATTTCATGCTCGGAGTGGTGACGGTTGAACACCGGATGCGTGAGGTAATCGCTCGTGCGTTCCAGTGATTTCGGCAAGGAGACTTTTGCGTCTGCATCCAGTGCGTCGGTATCGAATGTTTCCGTCTTGCCTGCCACTTCGGCGAACAGCGCGAAGAGTTTCAGGAGGTCGTCGCGCGTGGTGGTTTCATCGACGGAAATTCCTACGTGCGTCGCATCAATGTGGCGCAGGTTCACATGCACCGCCGACGCCGCCTGATGCAGCGTCGTCGTGTTCGCGCCGCTGACAATGGTGACGGTATCGAAGAAAGTTTCGTTCGCGAGCGTGTAGCCGAGTTTTTGCACGCCGGCGGCGAAGATCGACGCCACGCGATTCACGCGCAACGCGATGGTCTTCAAACCCTGCGGTCCGTGGTACACGGCGTACATGCTGGCCATGATCGCGAGCAGCGCCTGCGCCGTACATACGTTCGATGTCGCCTTTTCGCGGCGAATATGTTGTTCACGGGTTTGCAGCGCGAGACGCAGCGCGTGCTTGCCTTGGGCATCGACGGTCACGCCGACCAGCCGGCCCGGCATTTGCCGTTTGAAGTCGTCGCGTACGGCCATGTATGCCGCGTGCGGACCGCCGAAACCGACCGGCACGCCAAAGCGCTGCGTATTACCGATAGCCACGTCCGCGCCCCATTCGCCCGGCGGGGTCAGCAACGTGAGTGCCAGCAAGTCGGCGGCAGCGATCACAAAACCACCGGTGGCATGCACGGCTTCGGTCAATGCGCGATAGTCGTGCACATCGCCATTCGCGCCCGGGTATTGCAGCAGCACGCCGAATGCGTTGGCTTTGGCGGCATTGGCGGCGGGACCGACTTTCACTTCAATACCTGCCGGTTTCGCGCGCGTCTGCACGACTTCGATGGTCTGCGGCAGCACGTCGTCGGCGATATAAAACAGGTTCGATTTCGGCTTGCCCGCGCGTTGCAGTAGCGTCATGGTTTCGGCGGCGGCAGTGGCTTCGTCGAGCAACGATGCGTTCGAGATAGCGAAACCTGTCAGGTCGATAACCATTTGCTGGAAGTTCAGCAACGCTTCCAGGCGGCCTTGCGAAATCTCCGGCTGATACGGCGTGTATGCCGTGTACCACGCCGGGTTTTCAAGCACGTTACGCAGGATCACGGCCGGCGTGTGCGTGCCGTAATAACCTTGCCCAATGTAGTTCCTGAACACCAGGTTCTGATCCGCCAGCTTCCTCAACGACGCCAGCGCTTCTGCTTCGCTCTTCGGCTGCGTGAACGCGCCGAGCGGAAGCGTTTCCTGACGCCGGATGGACTCGGGAATCACCGCGTCGATGAACGCCGCACGCGACGCGAAACCGAGCGCTTCGAGCATGGCGTGCTGGTCGGCCGCATCCGGGCCAATGTGCCGCTGGGCGAACGCGTTGTGGCATTCGAGTACGGCGAGCGACAAGGATGAGCGATTCATCAGATGGTCCGGGTGTTCGAGCTTCATGAGAGTTCCTGCTGGTGCGGCGTGGTTTGCTATTGAGCGCCAAGCACGCCGCACGGTTGTTGAAAAATTTTACTCGCGATGGAGGTACCATATGCACCGGCATCGATCAGCCGATCCGTCTTGGCGTCGGCGGGCTTGATCTTGAAGAGCCAGCTTTCGTAGGGCGTGCCGTTGATCTGATCGGGCGTGCCAGTCAGCGCGTCATTTGCGCCGACGATTTCGCCAGATACGGGCGCGTAGATATCGGATGCTGCCTTCACCGATTCGATCACCGCGACGGCGTCGCCAGCGGCAACGGTCTTACCCACCGGCGGCAATTCGATGAACACGACATCACCCAGTGCTTCCTGTGCGTGATCTGTAATACCGATGGTCAGGGTGCCGTCGGATTCGGTGCGCACCCATTCGTGCGATTCGGTGTATTTGAAGTCGGCCGGGATGCTCATGCGGATGCTCCAGTTCTCTTTGAGGGTGGGGTCGTGCGTGGCTTTTTCAGCAAGCGCCTGCGGGCGTTTTAAAGCGCCGCCAACACCTTGCCGTTGCGCACGAACGGCAGTTTTACCACGCTTGCAGGCAGTTGTTTGTCGCGGATCACGACGTGCACTTTGTCGCCCGGTTTCACGCTCGCCGGCACCCGAGCGAACGCGATGGATTCCTGCATCGACGGCGAGAATGTGCCGCTCGTGATCTCGCCTTCACCGTCGGCCGTGACGACTTTCTGGTGAGCACGAAGCACGCCACCCGCGCGGCCGTTTTCCTTTAGCAGAATCAAGCCGACAAAGCGCGCCTTCGATCCATTTGCTTCCAGTGCGGCACGGCCGACGAACGCGCGATTCGTGTCGCTCAAATCGACGGTCCAGGCGAGCCCGGCGTCGAGCGGCGAGACCGTGTCGTCCATGTCCTGACCGTACAGGTTCATACCTGCTTCCAGGCGCAGCGTGTCGCGTGCACCGAGGCCGGCAGGCTTCACGCCTTGTGCCATCAATGCGTTCCAGACCGTTTCCACTTGCGTAGAAGGGACGACGATTTCGAAACCGTCCTCGCCCGTATAGCCGGTACGCGCGAGCATGACGTCGCCGAACGAGCTGGCCGGGAATTGCACGGCGTTGAATGGTTTGAGTTCCGCGGTGGCGTCACGCGTTTCCGGCAGCACTTGCCAGACTTTCTCGCGTGCGTTCGGTCCCTGCACGGCGACGATCGAGAAATCGCGGCGCGGGGAGATGGTCAGTCCAAACCCGCCTTCCGTGTTCAGATGGCCGAACCACGCAATGTCTTTCTCAGCCGTGCCGGCGTTCACGACAACGCGGTAGTTGTCATCGGCAAGGTAATAGACGATCAGGTCATCGATCACACCGCCTTCCGGGTTCAGCAAGCACGAATAGAGCGCCTTGCCGGGAACAGTGAGTTTGTCGACGTTGTTGGTGATTGCGTACTTGAAGAACTCGCGTGCTTTGTCGCCGGTGAAATCGACAACGCGCATGTGCGACACGTCGAACATGCCGGCGTCGGTGCGCACCGCATGGTGTTCGTCGATCTGCGAACCATAATTGACGGGCATGTTCCAGCCGCCGAAATCGACCATGCGTGCGTTGAGCGCAAGGTGAGCGGCGTGCAAGGGCGTGTGTTGAAGATCAGACATGGAGCGGGCCTTGAGCGGGCGCGAAAACAAAAAAAGCCATGCGTCGAACCCGCTCGGGGTTTCGGCTTTTTGAGCTGCGCCAGACGCGTGAAACCATCCGGCTGCAACATACAAAGCCCAAACCGCGTAGCGATTCGGTACATGACCCCTCTGTCCTCGGTACCTGAGAGATTGCACGCTGTTCGCCGATGTTCCGACGTTCAATGCGCGCCCCTTCGGCGGGCATCTGGTTGGTGCTTCCTGATCAGCCGATGCCGCTCTCCAGAGTTCGACTTTCCGTCCACCGGCGCCCGGTTAAAGGCGCACCGCATGAACAGAACTTCGACGCGGCCGGTCCTTTTGCCTGAGAGTTTGTGGGTGTGCCCCTTCGGCGGCGCGGCTTCGTTTTTATGTCGTCTGAAACATCAACGACCAACGGCCAGCGCTCTCTTCCGACGCGTGCGGCGAATTTACGCGACCGAATTCAGCTTGTCAAACGGCGCGGGCTGGCGCGGCGGCCCTTAATCTTTCGCGAGCCCTGGGTCCACGCGCTTGCCGATGTCGCGCAGGCGCGCGAGTTGATCGACCATCTACGGTGCTTCGTCCAGACTGTTGACAAAGGTTCGGAGATACGTCGTCACGGCATAGACATGCCCGGCCTTGACCGCCGGCGCCAGCGCCAACCGGCTGATGGCGATAACAAACAACACGGCCGCGACCGAACCGACGAAGAGAAACGCCCCGGCTTCAAGGTTCGACAGGTGAATCCTGAGCCTGGACAGCACGCGATAGTGCCGTTTCAAGGTGACCGTACCGACCTTCGCGACTAAACCGATTTCCTTCTCCAGCCGGTCGTTCAGACGCTGATGCAAGCTCTGGTTGCGCCGTGCAAAGCGGGGCAGCAAGGCCATGCACAGCAGTAACGCGCCCAGGCTGGCTACGCCGATCATGGCTCGATTGCCAGCAGCATGGCCACGGCGCCGACTACGGATATCAAAGCGGTGACCATAGTCGGCACGTTTTTTTCGAAGAAATCGACAAACTCCCGGGCTAGCACCACGCGTGCCGCAGCCGTCGACGTACTTTGTGAGGATCACCGGTACCGCCAGATCGGCGTATATCCGAGTGAAGGTGCGCGTATCCACGGCCCGGCGCGCAACGCCGACCGCCCAGAACGCCAATACGATCACCGCATAGAACAACGTGCTGCGGGCGTCGCCGCGAATGATCGAGTCGACGGCGAATCCGGCGAACAGCGCGGATACGCGAGCAACAGCGGGCGAATTCAACCGGTCGTTGCAACATCTCGAAATTTGGAGGTATTAAATGGGGCGACCGCGGGGCTGGGGCTCGTAACAAACCGGGAGACCGATGATGCCATCGCCGGGCAGGCCAGGTGTCAATCAGTTTGAGACGAAGCAAGCGTTCTGGAAATTTATTGCCGGGGGAATGGAAAGTGACGCTGCGGCGCTGGCCTGCGACGTGTCACAATTGTTGGGTCCGCGATGGTTTCGCGAAGCCGGCGGCATGCCGCCGATTGAGTTGGGGCCTCGCTCGGGCCGATACCTATCATCTCAGAACGGGAGGAGATTGCGTTGCTGTGG
>LGTG01000096.1 GCA_001190015.1 Candidatus Burkholderia crenata | reverse complement strand
CTGATTGACACCTGGCCTGCCCGGCGATGGCATCATTTGCCTTCCGGTTTGTTGCGAACTCCAGCTTTCGCGGTCGCCCCATTTAACACCTCCAAATTTTGAGATGTTGCAACAACCGGTTGAATTCGCTCCCATAAGCGCGTGCAGAGCGGCAAGCTCGACGCGCTGCTTGGGCTGTGCGAAGCGGCGTCGTGCCGGCTCGTGCGCTTGCTCGGTTATTTTGGCGAGGCCCGCGAACCGTGCGGGAATTGCGATACCTGCCTCTCGAGCCGCCGGAATCGTGGGACGCCACTCGCGAGGCGCAGATGGCGCTCTCGTGCGTGTACCGGGCGTATAAGGCCAGTGGTTTTCATTTCGGCGCCGGCCACCTGATCGACATTCTGCGCGGCAGCCGGAGCGAGAAATTGCTTCAACGTGGTCATGAAAAATTGTCCACGTTTGGACTTGGCGCGGCGCTTTCAGAGCAAGAGTGGCGCGCGGTGTTTCGCCAATTGGTGGCGTTTGGCTATCTGGCCGTCGACCACGACGGTTTCGGCGCGCTGATTCTCACCGAGGCAAGCAAAGCAGTGCTCAAGGGTGAGCAGAACGTGACGTTGCGCAAGTATGTGAAGCCCACGCGCACGCGGCAGTCGTCCAGTCGAACCGGTGAACGCGCCGATCCGACAGCAGGCATGTCGCCACGCATCAAGGCGCGCTGGGAAGGGTTGCGCGCATGGCAAAGAGCGATGGCGTGCCGGCCTACGTGATTTTCCACGATGCAACGCTCGCCGAGATCGCACGCAACGAGCCGGATTCCATCGAGGATCTGAGCCAGATTCCTGGCGTCGGTGCCCGCAAACTCGAGCGTTTCGGGGACGAATTGCTCGAAGTCGTTGGTGCGAACTAGCTTTTAACACCCTGATCACGCCGCACGACACCCAAGCTGTTGACCGCATTGGGATTTTCAGATTACGATACTAAATTCTCGTTCTTGGATCTCTGCTGAGAGGGGTATGCCCTTGGGGCTTTCCTCGCATGCGGGAACCAAGGGCCGGAGTGCTTGATGCGCAGTCCGTTTTGGCTTTGCCCGAAACGGGGGCGTCGATATTGACCAATTAGGAATAAGGAATAGACAATGCCAACCATCAATCAATTGGTTCGCAAAGGCCGCGCTTCAGAAACAGTGAAGAGCAAGTCGCCGGCTTTGCAGGACTGCCCGCAGCGTCGTGGCGTGTGCACTCGCGTGTACACGACGACGCCGAAGAAGCCGAACTCGGCACTTCGTAAAGTTGCAAAAGTTCGCCTGACGAACGGGTTCGAAGTCATTTCGTACATTGGTGGTGAAGGCCACAACCTGCAGGAACACTCGGTCGTGCTGATTCGCGGCGGTCGTGTGAAAGACTTGCCGGGTGTGCGTTACCACATGGTTCGCGGCTCGCTGGATACCCAGGGCGTCAAGGACCGTAAGCAAGCTCGCTCGAAGTACGGTGCGAAGCGCGCTAAGGCCGGCAAGTAAATTCTCGCTGGTTGAGACGTACATAAGTCGTACAGGTTGCCCCTAACAGGGCGTTCAAGCGGTGGTGCCGGAAGTGTCGGTACTGTCGAGTAAGTGGTCACCCGGCCAAGCTGGTTAGTCATGACAGTGCGCACGAAAATGCGCGTTTAGATAGATCGGGTTAGTTGGTGACCGCGGGGCTGATATGGCTCCAACTGAAAAATCAAAGGAAGAAACATGCCGCGTCGTCGCGAAGTCCCCAAACGGGACATATTGCCGGATCCAAAATTCGGCAACGTAGATGTAGCCAAGTTCATGAACGTGATAATGCTGTCGGGCAAGAAGTCGGTTGCCGAGCGTATCGTTTATGGCGCTTTTGAACAGATCCAGACCAAGGGTGGCAAGGACCCGCTGGAAGTGTTTGCGGGTGCGCTCAACAACGTCAAGCCGGTCGTCGAAGTGAAGAGCCGTCGCGTTGGTGGAGCGAACTATCAAGTTCCAGTCGAAGTGCGTCCGTCGCGTCGTATGGCATTGGCGATGCGTTGGTTGCGCGAAGCTGCGAAGAAGCGCAGCGAGAAGTCGATGGCCCTGCGTCTCGCAGGTGAGCTTTCGGAAGCCGCGGAAGGCCGTGGTGGCGCGATGAAGAAGCGCGACGAAGTTCACCGGATGGCAGAAGCCAATAAGGCGTTCTCGCACTTCCGCTTCTAAGGCTGTTTTTAGGCCTCCCGGCCTGGGACGAACGGAAAAACCTCCGGGCGGGTGCGCTTACAAAGCGCCTCGCCCGTTTGTGTTAAGGTGTGACTGGCATGTGTCGGTCGCGACGACCCAATTAAGGATTCAAAGTGGCTCGCAAGACATCTATCGAGCGCTACCGTAATATCGGTATTAGCGCTCACATCGACGCCGGCAAAACGACGACGACCGAGCGCATCCTGTTTTATACGGGCGTGAACCACAAAATTGGTGAAGTTCACGACGGCGCAGCAACGATGGACTGGATGGAGCAGGAGCAGGAGCGCGGCATCACCATCACGTCGGCAGCAACGACGGCCTTCTGGAAAGGTATGGCTGGCAACCGCCCCGAGCACCGCATCAACATCATCGACACCCCGGGACACGTTGACTTCACCATTGAAGTTGAGCGTTCCATGCGCGTGCTCGACGGTGCGTGCATGGTTTATTGCGCTGTGGGCGGCGTTCAGCCCCAGTCGGAAACCGTGTGGTGCCAGGCCAACAAGTACAAGGTTCCCCGTCTCGCGTTCATCAACAAGATGGACCGTACCGGCGCGAACTTTTTCAAGGTCTATGACCAGCTCAAGCTGCGTCTGAAGGCGAACCCCGTTCCTGTCGTGGTGCCGATCGGCGCAGAAGACACATTCACGGGCGTGGTCGACCTGATCAAGATGAAGGCGATCATTTGGGACGAAGCGTCCCAGGGTACCAAGTTCTCGTACGAAGAAATTCCGGCTACGTTGAAGGATACGTGCGACGAATGGCGTGAAAAGATGGTTGAAGCCGCGGCTGAAGCCAACGAAGAAATGATGAACAAGTACCTCGAAACGGGCGAACTGTCCGAAGAGGAAATCTTTAAGGGTCTTCGCGACCGTACGATTGCTTGCGAAATCCAGCCAATGTTGTGCGGCACCGCGTTCAAGAACAAGGGCGTGCAGCGCATGTTGGACGCTGTGCTCGACTTCCTGCCGTCGCCGATCGACATTCCGCCGGTTCTTGGCGAACTCGAAGACGGCGAACGTGCTGAACGTCATGCCGCTGACGACGAGAAGTTCTCGGCACTTGCATTCAAGATCATGACCGACCCGTTCGTCGGCCAGTTGATCTTCTTCCGCGTGTACTCGGGCATGACCAAGTCGGGCGACACGTTGTTGAACGCGACCAAAGACAAGAAGGAACGTCTGGGCCGTATTCTGCTGATGCACGCAAATCAGCGCGAAGAAATCAAGGAAGTGCACGCGGGCGACATCGCCGCTGCGGTTGGCTTGAAAGACGCGACCACCGGCGACACGCTGTGCGATCCGGCACATCCGATCGTTCTGGAACGCATGATTTTCCCGGAGCCGGTGATTTCGCAGGCTGTGGAGCCGAAGACGAAGACTGACCAGGAAAAGATGGGCCTGGCGCTCAACCGTCTGGTTCAGGAAGATCCGTCGTTCCGCGTTCAGACCGACGGAGAGTCGGGCCAGACCATTATTTCGGGTATGGGCGAGCTGCACCTGGAAATTCTGGTCGACCGCATGAAGCGCGAATTCGGCGTTGAAGCAACCGTTGGCAAGCCGCAAGTTGCGTATCGCGAAACGATCCGCGGCAAGGCTGAAGACGTTGATGGCAAGTTCGTCAAGCAGTCGGGCGGTCGCGGTCAGTACGGCCACGCTGTCATTACGCTTGAGCCGAATGAGCAGGGCAAGGGCTACGAGTTCCTGGACGAGATCAAGGGCGGTGTAATTCCGCGCGAGTACATCCCGGCTGTGGACAAGGGCATTCAGGAAACGCTGAAGGCTGGCGTGCTGGCTGGTTTCCCGGTGGTCGACGTGAAAGTTCACCTGACCTTCGGTTCGTACCACGACGTTGACTCGAACGAAAATGCGTTCCGCATGGCAGGTTCGATGGCGTTCAAGGAAGCAATGCGCCGTGCAAACCCGGTCATCCTTGAACCGATGATGGCTGTGGAAGTCGAAACGCCAGAAGATTACATGGGCAACGTGATGGGCGATCTGTCGAGCCGTCGCGGTATCGTCCAAGGCATGGAAGACATGGTTGGCGGCGGCAAGATCGTGTGCGCTGAAGTCCCGCTGTCGGAAATGTTCGGCTACTCGACGTCACTGCGTTCGGCGACGCAAGGTCGCGCTACGTACACGATGGAATTCAAGCACTATTCTGAGGTTCCGCGTAACGTCTCCGAAGCGATCATAAACGCGAAATCCAAGTAATTCGGTAAGCCAAAAGTCTTTAACCGATCAACATATCTGAAAGAAGGTAATCATGGCAAAAGGTAAATTCGAACGGACCAAGCCGCACGTCAACGTAGGCACGATTGGTCACGTCGACCATGGCAAGACCACGCTGACGGCAGCGATCGCGACGGTGTTGTCGAAGAAGTTTGGCGGCGAAGCGAAGGCGTATGACCAGATCGATGCGGCGCCGGAAGAAAAGGCGCGCGGTATCACAATCAACACGGCGCACGTCGAATACGAAACGGCCGCGCGTCACTACGCGCACGTTGACTGCCCGGGTCACGCCGACTATGTGAAGAACATGATTACGGGTGCAGCGCAGATGGACGGCGCGATCCTGGTGTGTTCGGCTGCAGACGGCCCGATGCCGCAAACGCGTGAGCACATCCTGTTGGCTCGCCAGGTTGGCGTGCCGTACATCATCGTGTTCCTGAACAAGTGCGACATGGTAGACGACGCCGAGTTGCTGGAACTCGTTGAGATGGAAGTGCGTGAGCTTCTGTCGAAGTACGATTTCTCGGGCGACGACACGCCGATCATCAAGGGTTCGGCCAAGCTGGCGCTGGAAGGCGACACGGGAGAGCTGGGCGAAGTGGCGATCATGAACCTGGCCGACGCACTGGACACGTACATTCCGACGCCGGAACGCGCCATTGACGGTTCGTTCCTGATGCCGGTGGAAGACGTGTTCTCGATCTCGGGCCGCGGCACGGTGGTGACGGGTCGTATCGAGCGCGGTGTGGTGAAGGTTGGCGAAGAAATCGAAATCATCGGTATCAAGCCGACGGTGAAGACGACGTGCACGGGCGTGGAAATGTTCCGCAAACTGCTGGACCAAGGTCAAGCGGGCGACAACGTGGGTACTCTACTGCGCGGCACGAAGCGTGAAGACGTGGAGCGTGGTCAAGTGTTGGCCAAGCCCGGTTCGATCACGCCGCACACGCACTTCACGGCTGAAGTGTATGTGTTGAGCAAGGACGAAGGCGGCCGTCACACGCCGTTCTTCAACAACTATCGCCCGCAGTTCTACTTTCGTACCACGGACGTAACGGGTTCGATCGAGTTGCCGAAGGACAAGGAAATGGTCATGCCGGGCGACAACGTGTCGATCACGGTGAAGCTGATTGCTCCGATCGCAATGGAAGAAGGTCTGCGCTTCGCTATCCGTGAAGGCGGTCGTACCGTCGGCGCTGGTGTCGTCGCCAAGGTTTTCGAGTAAAACCCTGAGCTTGCTTCAAAAAGCTGTAGTTATTAGTCGTGCCCGGCTCCATGCTCTTTTACCAAATCGGCGGTGCAACATCGCCTCGCTCTTTCAAGGACTTGTCATGGCAAACCAGAAAATCCGCATTCGCCTGAAGGCTTTCGACTATCGTCTGATCGATCAATCGGCAGCTGAAATCGTCGATACGGCTAAGCGGACTGGCGCAATCGTACGTGGTCCGGTGCCGCTGCCGACCCGTATCCAACGTTTTGACATTCTGCGTTCGCCGCACGTCAACAAGACGTCGCGCGATCAGCTCGAAATCCGTACCCACCAACGCCTGATGGACATCGTCGATCCGACGGACAAGACCGTTGACGCGTTGATGAAGCTCGACCTGCCGGCTGGTGTGGACGTGGAAATCAAGTTGCAATAAGTTTCACCAGGTGCTGCTCTCGCGAGGGGCGGCGCTAAGTCTTTGGTTGCTTGCGGAAAACGAAAAGCTTTGTTATACTCCAAAGCTTTTCGCGCATTCGCGGAAAAAAGTCGGTTGATTCTTATGAGTTACTCATCTAAGCGGCCGGCATTTTGTAAATCAGCCCCGACCAATCGCAGTTGGGAATGGAGAAAACGATGAGCCTTGGACTCGTAGGTCGCAAGGTTGGTATGACCCGTATCTTTACGCCTGAAGGGGATTCGATTCCCGTTACCGTATTGGACGTGTCGGACAACCGCGTGATGCAGATCAAGTCTGTAGAAACGGATGGTTACATCGCCGTTCAAGTTGCATTCGGCACTCGCCGCGCATCGCGCGTGACGAAGCCGCTGGCAGGTCACTTTGCCAAAGCCGGCGTACAAGCTGGTGAAGTTCTCAAAGAATTCCCGATCGATTCCGCTAAGGCTGCTGAGTTGTCGAACGGTACCGTGATCGGTACGGACATCTTCGAAGTAGGCCAGAAAGTCGACGTGCAAGGCGTGTCGATCGGTAAGGGCTACGCCGGTACCATCAAGCGTCACAACTTCGCTTCGGGTCGCGCATCGCACGGTAACTCGCGTTCGCACAACGTCCCTGGTTCGATCGGTATGGCGCAGGATCCGGGTCGTGTTTTCCCGGGTAAGCGCATGACGGGTCAAATGGGCGACGAAACGGTCACGGTGCAAAACCTCGTGATTGCTCGTATCGACACTGACCGTCATCTGTTGCTGGTCCGTGGCGCTGTTCCTGGCGCTAAGGGCGGCAAGGTTTTCGTGACGCCGGCTGTCAAGGCACGCGCTGTGAAAGGAGCGAAATAATGGAACTTAAGCTCCTGAGTGCCAATGGTCAGGAAGGCGCGGGTGTGAACGCATCGGACGTCGTGTTCGGTCGCGATTACAACGAAGCCCTGATCCATCAGGTCGTCACGGCCTATCAAGCCAACGCACGTAGCGGTAATCGCGCGCAGAAGGATCGTGAGCAAGTCAAGCACACGACCAAGAAGCCGTGGCGTCAAAAGGGTACGGGCCGCGCTCGTGCCGGTATGTCGTCGAGCCCGCTGTGGCGCGGCGGTGGCCTTATCTTCCCGAATTCGCCGGAAGAAAACTTTTCGCACAAGGTCAACAAGAAGATGCATCGCGCAGGTCTCTGCTCGATCTTCTCACAGTTGGCACGTGAAAGCCGTATCTCGGTAGTGGATAAGCTCACGCTCGAAGCGCCGAAGACCAAGCTGTTGGCCGAAAAATTCAAGGCAATGGGTCTCGAGTCTGTCCTGGTCATCACTGACACGGTCGACGGAAACTTGTACCTCGCGTCGCGCAATCTGGCCCACGTGGCCGTTGTCGAGCCGCGTTACGCCGACCCGCTCTCGTTGATCTATTTCAAGAAGATCCTGATTACAAAGGCTGCGGTCGCCCAGATCGAGGAGTTGCTGTCATGAGCGAGATTCGCAAGAACGATCATCGTTTGATGCAGGTCCTGCTCGTGCCGGTGATCTCCGAAAAGGCGACGCTGTTGGCCGACAAGAACGAGCAGGTTGTGTTCGAAGTCGCGCCCGATGCCACGAAGCAGGAAGTGAAGGCTGCTGTCGAGCTGCTGTTCAAGGTAGAAGTCAATTCCGTCAACGTGCTGGTCACGAAGGGCAAAGCCAAACGCTTTGGCTGCTTCATGGGCAAGCGCAAAGACGTGAAGAAGGCGTATGTCTGCCTGAAGCCCGGCCAGGAAATCAACTTTGAAACGGAGGCCAAGTAATCATGGCAATCGTAAAAGTTAAGCCGACTTCGCCGGGTCGCCGCGCGATGGTCAAGGTGGTCAACAAGGATCTGTACAAGGGCAAGCCGCACGCAGCGCTGCTCGACGCACAGTCAGTGACCGCCGGCCGGAATAACTCCGGTCGCATCACGACGCGTCACAAAGGTGGCGGTCACAAGCAACACTACCGTATGGTCGATTTCCGTCGCGACAAGGACGGCATTCCGGCAAAGATCGAACGTCTCGAGTACGATCCGAACCGTAGCGCGAACATTGCGCTGGTTCTGTACGCAGACGGCGAGCGCAAGTACATCATCGCTCCGAAGGGTGCGACGGTGGGTCAGTCGTTGATGTCTGGTTCGGAAGCGCCGATCCGCTCGGGTAACACCCTGCCGATCCGCAATATTCCGGTCGGTACGACAATTCACTGCATCGAGATGCTGCCAGGCAAGGGCGCGCAAATGGCGCGTTCGGCTGGTACGTCCGCAATGCTGCTGGCTCGTGAAGGTACGTACGCTCAGGTTCGCCTGCGTTCGGGTGAAATTCGCCGCGTGCACGTTGAGTGCCGCGCGACGATCGGTGAAGTTGGCAACGAAGAGCATAGCCTCCGTCAAACCGGTAAGGCTGGTGCTAACCGCTGGCGCGGTATCCGCCCGACGGTGCGTGGCGTTGCAATGAACCCGGTTGATCACCCGCACGGTGGTGGTGAAGGTAAGACGGCAGCAGGTCGCGATCCGGTTAGCCCGTGGGGAACCCCGGCTAAGGGTTATCGCACCCGCAGCAATAAGCGTACGACGACGATGATCGTTCAGCGCCGTCACAAGCGCTAAGGAGTAAGCAATGGCACGTTCTGTTAAAAAAGGTCCGTTCTGCGACGCTCATTTGCTGAAGAAGATTGAGGCTGCCGCAGCTGCGCGTGACAAGAAACCGATCAAAACCTGGTCGCGTCGTTCGACGATCCTGCCGGATTTCATCGGTCTGACGGTCGCTGTGCATAACGGCCGTCAGCACGTCCCGGTGTATGTTTCGGAAAACATGGTCGGCCACAAACTTGGCGAGTTCGCATTGACCCGTACGTTCAAGGGTCATGCAGCCGACAAGAAGGCCAAGAAATAAGGGGCTATCAAGATGGAAGTAAAAGCTATTCATCGCGGTGCCCGCATCTCGGCGCAGAAAACGCGTCTTGTGGCTGACCAGATCAGTGGTTTGCCGGTCGACAAGGCGCTGAACGTTCTTACGTTCTTGCCGAAGAAGGCGGCGGGTATTGTCAAGAAGGTCGTGCTGTCGGCGATCGCGAATGCGGAACACAACGAAGGTGCCGACATCGACGAGCTCAAAGTAACGAGCATCATGGTCGACAAGGCCGCTTCCCTGAAGCGATTCACCGCGCGCGCAAAAGGCCGTGGTAACCGCATCGAGAAGCAATCCTGTCACATCACTGTGACAGTCGGGAATTAAGGAGCCATACGATGGGACAAAAAATTCATCCGACAGGCTTCCGTCTGGCTGTCAGCCGAAATTGGGCGTCGCGTTGGTACGCGAACAACACCAATTTCGCATCGATGCTGCAGGAAGACATCGGCGTTCGTGAATACCTGAAGAAGAAGCTGAAAAACGCTTCGGTAGGTCGGGTTGTCATCGAGCGTCCGGCGAAGAATGCACGCATCACGATTTACAGCTCGCGTCCGGGTGTAGTGATCGGCAAGAAGGGTGAGGATATCGAACTGTTGAAGACGGAACTGCAACGCCGCATGGGTGTTCCGGTCCACGTCAACATCGAAGAAATCCGTAAGCCGGAAACCGATGCGCAACTGATCGCCGACTCGATCACGCAGCAGCTCGAGCGCCGGATCATGTTCCGCCGCGCGATGAAGCGTGCGATGCAAAACGCCATACGTCTGGGTGCCCAGGGCATCAAGATCATGAGCGCCGGCCGGTTGAACGGTATCGAAATCGCTCGTACGGAGTGGTATCGCGAAGGTCGCGTTCCGCTTCACACGCTGCGTGCCTATATTGACTACGCAACCTCGGAAGCGAAGACGACCTACGGCATCATCGGCGTCAAGGTGTGGGTCTACAAGGGCGACACGCTGGGCCGCAATGATGCACCGGTGGTCGAAGAAGTAGCCGAAGACAAGCGTCCGCGCCGCAACGCACGTCCGGGTGGTGATCGCCATCCGCGTCGTGACGGTGAAGGTGGTGGCCGTGGCCCGGCAAACGCAGGTGCGCGCCGTGGCGCTCCCCGTCGTGCCGGCGGCGACGGGAAGACTGGAGAATAACGATGCTGCAACCGAAACGCAGAAAGTATCGCAAAGAGCAAAAGGGTCGTAACACCGGCAAGGCGACGCGCGGCAACGAGGTGTCGTTCGGTGAATATGGCCTGAAGGCTATCGGTCGCGGCCGTTTGACCGCCCGCCAAATCGAAGCGGCGCGTCGTGCAATGACGCGTCACATTAAACGTGGCGGCCGTATCTGGATCCGCATTTTCCCGGACAAGCCGATCTCGCAAAAGCCGGCTGAAGTACGGATGGGTAACGGTAAAGGTAACCCTGAGTATTACGTCGCAGAGATTCAACCGGGCAAGATGCTCTATGAAATGGACGGTGTTACTGAAGAGTTGGCACGTGAAGCGTTCCGTCTGGCTGCAGCTAAGCTGCCGCTGAAGACGTACTTCGTTTCTCGCCAGCTCGGCGCCTAAGGAGCAATGATGAAGGCTTCCGAACTTCACCAGAAAGACCAGGCCGCTCTCAATCAAGAGCTGACGGACCTGCTGAAGGCGCAATTCGGCCTGCGCATGCAACTCGCGACCCAGCAATTGACCAACAACAGTCAATTGAAGAAGGTTCGTCGCGACATCGCTCGTGTGCGGACCGTCCTGACTGAGAAGGCGAACCAGAAATGAGCGATAGCGTAAAAACCTCGCTCAAACGGACGTTGGTCGGCAAGATCGTCAGCAACAAGATGGAAAAGACGGTCACCGTGCTGGTCGAGCACCGCGTAAAGCACCCGATCTACGGCAAGTACGTCGTACGGTCGAAGAAGTACCACGCTCACGACGACGCGAACACGTACAACGAAGGCGATCTCGTCGAGATCCAGGAAACCCGTCCGATTTCTAAAACGAAAGCCTGGGTTGTGTCGAAGTTGCTAGAGTCGGCGCGCGTCATCTAGCAGGCTGTTGAAATTGGGTACCGTGTAAGCGG
>LGTG01000095.1 GCA_001190015.1 Candidatus Burkholderia crenata | reverse complement strand
CCGGCAGACTGTCTATCGCGGCATCAAGCGCGTTGACCAGCACTTCAAGCTGACGATGGCCGCGAGCAATCTGACCCGCATGGCCCGAATGCCAAGCGTGGTGCCACAAGGAGCGTTGCAATGAGCCGCCATGGTGCGAGCACCGTACGGCGCCGGGCCGGCGTGCCTGCGCACTGCTTGCCAAAACCACTCGGCGAACCCGCAATTCAGCAGCAAATTGCATGTGCAAACTTCTTGAACACTGCTTCGGTCGTCATGATGGGGCGCTTTTCAACAGCCTGATAGGGCATTTTCTGCGTGACGAGACGCTGCAGATCTTCCGAATCCATCGTCGTTCTCCTCGGGTTTATCGTCGCGAAGTGTCGCTCATCACGGCACTTCACGATGTCGCTGCAATGATATTATCGATGCCATAATCCCAGCTTCCCGCTGCGAAGAGATCCCCTTCCGTTCTCCATATCGCTAGCCATCAAAGCTTTCGTTGCCCCTCTCATCGTCGCCTGTGCGATGTTCATGGAAAAAGCGTCGATGCCAACGTCATCGTCACCGCGATTCCCGAAATGGCCAAAGCGTTCGGCCGCGATCCCGTCACGCTGAAGATCGCCGTCACCAGCTACGTGCTCGGCCTTGGGATCTTCATCCTGATCTGCGGCTGGGTCGCCGATTGCTTCGGCGCGCGCACAATCTTCCGCCTCACCATCGGCATCTTCGTCGCCGGCTCTTTCCTGTGCGCCGCGTCCACCTCGCTGATCCCGTTCACGCTCACGCGTTTCATCCAGGGCGTAGGCGGCGCGATGATGGTGCCGGTCGGGCGGATCATCATCTTCCGCTCGGTGCCCCACTCCGAATTCATCCGCGCGATGAACTACCTCTCGCTGCCCGCCATGTTCGGCCCGGCTGTCGGGCCACTGCTCGGCGGGCTCATCACCACCTATCTGCACTGGCGCCTGATCTTCTTCATCAACATCCCGATCGGCATCCTCGGCATCTACCTGACCAACCGCGCTACATCGGCAAAGCGCGCGAGCCGCATCCCGGGCCGCTCAAATGGTTCGGCTTCTTTCTGTCGGCGAGCGGTGGCACGTTGTTTCTGCTCTGGCTGTCGCTGATCGGCGGCGAACTGGTCTCCAATCGCACCGCGGCGGGCATGGCTCTCGCCGGCGTGGCCTTCTTCATCGTGTATTTCCTGTTTTCCCGCTCGCGATGCAGGAAGGGCTCGGCATGCGCGCGTTCAAATCCGGCTCAATTACCTGCGCGTCTGCGTTCGGCGGCATGTTCTATCCGGGCAAGCCGACGTGGGTCATCTGGGCCGTCGTGCTGCTCGGCAGGTTTTTTCCGGCGTTGCAATTCACGAGCCTCAACTCGCTGACGTATGCCGACATCGAACGTCACGATGTGGGTCGCGCGACGAGTCTCGGAAGTTTTATCCAGCAGGTGTCGCTGGGACTGGGCGTGACGGTGGGTGGCATTGCGCTGCAGATTTCGCTGATCTGCAAGGAAATCCGCAGATCGTCTGGTCGGATTTCTGGCCGGCCTTCGTCGTCGGATTGTTTTCGTTTCTTTCGATTCCAATTACCGCGAAGCTGAGTCAGGACGCGGGGCATGAGATATCGAGGGGAACGCGGGGGTGAAGCGGGTGTGCGGCTTTGCTGTGCGGCGCTGACTGCATGGACAAGGCCGCAGGTCCATAGTGGAAAGAGCCAACGCTTCCCACACCTCGGTGCCTGCCTCGAATCCCGAACGCGGCTACCTGGCTGTTCGGCCGCGACTATCGATACAAATAGGCTGGTACCGAATTCGCCTACCTTTTCCACCGCGGAAAGAACCAACGCTTCGTACCGGCCTTCAATCTCACCGCTAGCTGACTAGCGAGAGGCCGATTGCATCGGCCTCTCGCCCACTGCGCCTTACTGGCAAACCTCGCATTCGTCGAAGCCGGCATCGCCCGGGCACATGATGCAGACCGGACCATCGGCTTCTGTTTCGGCCACAGCGGCAATCGCCGGCGCCGCAACTGCAGCGGCTTTGAAGCCACCCGTCGACGATCCGTGCGAACCCTGCGAGCCGAAACCGTTGCCGTTCGCGCCTGACGCTCCACCTGCACCACCCGCGCCGTTCCCCGAGTTACCCGACGGCACCGAATTCAGTTGACCGTGAGCGACCGTCGACTTCTCGACGTGCGTGGCGGCCATCGTGCGGAAGTAATACGTGGTCTTCAGACCGCGCAGCCACGCCAGCTTGTACACTTCGTCCAGCTTCTTGCCCGACGCGCCCGCCATATAGATGTTCAGCGATTGCGCCTGGTCGATCCACTTCTGACGGCGCGATGCCGCTTCCACTACCCAGGTCGCGTCCAGTTCGAACGCGGTGGCGTAGATTGCCCGCAGATCCGCCGGAACCCGGTCGATGCGCGACAGCGTGCCGTCGAAGTACTTCAGGTCCGAGACCATCACTTCGTCCCACAGACCGCGTTCCTTCAGGTCACGCACCAGGTAAGCGTTCACGACCGTGAATTCACCAGACAGATTCGACTTCACGTACAGATTCTGGAACGTCGGCTCGATACACGCCGACACACCGATGATGTTCGAAATGGTCGCGGTCGGAGCGATCGCCACGCAGTTCGAGTTGCGCATGCCGTAGTTGGCGATCCGCGAACGCAGCTCGGTCCAGTCCATCGACGCGCTGTCGTCCACTTCCACGTACCCGCCGCGGGCTTCGGCCAGCAGCTTCAGCGAATCCTGCGGGAGGATGCCGCGGTCCCACAGCGAACCGCGATAGCTCGAGTAACGGCCGCGCTCTTGCGCCAGTTCCGTCGACGCGTAGTAAGCGTAGTAGCAGACCGCTTCCATCGACGTATCGGCGAATTCGACCGCTTCCTTCGACGCATACGGCGTGCGCAACAGGTGCAGGCAGTCCTGGAAGCCCATGATGCCCATGCCGACCGGACGATGCTTCAGGTTCGAATTACGCGCCTTGGCGACGGCGTAGTAATTGATGTCGATCACGTTGTCGAGCATGCGCATGGCGACGCTGATGGTGCGCTTGAGCTTGTCGTGATCGAGCGCGAGCGTGCCGTCGGCCTGCTTTGCAATGTGCGCGACCAGGTTCACCGAGCCGAGATTACAGACGGCGATCTCGGTGTCGCTGGTGTTCAGCGTGATTTCCGTGCACAGGTTCGACGAGTGGACAACACCCACGTGCTGCTGCGGCGAACGGATGTTGCACGGATCCTTGAACGTAATCCACGGGTGACCCGTTTCGAACAGCATGCTCAGCATCTTGCGCCAAAGTTGCGCAGCCGGAACCTTCTTGAACAGCTTGATCTCGCCGCGCGCGGCCTTCTCTTCATACGCAACGTAAGCCTTTTCGAACACTGCGCCGAACAGGTCGTGCAGGTCCGGGCAGGTTGCCGGCGAGAACAGTGTCCAGTCGCCGTTTTCGTGAACGCGCTTCATGAACAGGTCGGGAATCCAGTTCGCCGTGTTCATGTCGTGCGTGCGGCGACGGTCGTCGCCCGTGTTCTTGCGCAGTTCCAGGAATTCTTCGATATCCAGATGCCACGTTTCCAGGTACGCGCACACCGCGCCCTTGCGTTTGCCACCCTGGTTCACCGCGATGGCCGTGTCATTCACGACTTTCAGGAACGGCACCACGCCTTGCGACTTGCCGTTCGTGCCCTTGATGTGCGAACCGAGCGCACGCACGCGCGTCCAGTCGTTGCCCAGGCCGCCCGCAAACTTCGACAGCAGCGCGTTCTCCTTCAGCGCTTCGTAGATGCCGTCGAGGTCGTCGGCAACCGTCGTCAGGTAGCACGACGACAATTGCGAACGGCGCGTGCCGGAGTTGAACAGCGTTGGGGTGGACGACATGAAGTCGAAACTCGACAGCACGTTGTAGAACGAAATCGCCCGCGTTTCGCGGTCGATTTCGTTCAGCGCCAGGCCCATTGCGACGCGCATGAAGAACGCTTGCGGCAGTTCGATGCGCTTGGTTTCGTTGTGCAAGAAGTAGCGGTCATACAGCGTCTGCAGGCCGAGATAGCCGAATTGCAGATCGCGGTCGGCGTCGAGCGCGGCGCCCAGGCGCTTCAAGTCGTACTGCTGGAGCTTTTCGTCGAGCAGTTCCGCTTCCACGCCCTGCTTGATGAAGAGCGGGAAATATTCAGCGTAGCGCGTAGCCATCTCGCCTTGCGAGACGTCTTCTTCCAGAATTTCGCGACGGATGGTGTGCAGCAGGATGCGCACGGTGACCTGGCTGTACGTCGGGTCCTTTTCGATCATGGTGCGCGCGGCGAGAATGGCCGAATCATATACTTGCGCCATCGGCACGCCGTCGTACAGGTTCTTCACCGTTTCCGCGACGATCGGGTCTGCGTTCACTTCGCTGCCGAGATTCACGCACGCTTCGTTGATGCGCGCCTTCAACGCGTCCAGATCCAGCGGATGCGACACGCCGTTGTCGATCACGTTGATGCCCAGCGCGTTCGCCCGGGTTTCCGGCGCGTGCGCGCGTTCCTGCGTGCGCTTCTCGCGATACAACACGTACGCGCGCGCCACGTTGTGCTCGCCGCCGCGCATCAGCGCGAGTTCGACCTGATCCTGGATGTCTTCAATATGGAACGTACCGCCGTTCGGACGGCTGCGAACCAGTGCCCGGATGACGCTTTGCGTCAGTTGTTCGACGAGCTCGCGCACGCGCGCCGAGCCTGCGCCCTGGCCGCCATTCACGGCCAGAAACGCCTTCGTCACAGCGATGGAGATCTTCGACGGCTCGAACGACACCACGGTCCCGTTGCGGCGGATAACTTTGTAGTCGGCCAGTGTGGCGTCCGATGCGAGTCCGCTGGTGCTCGGCCGACCCTGTGCACCGATGGGACGCACGGAGGCTCCCTCATAGGAAGTCGTGGCGTTGTCGGTGGTTTGCATGTGCAAATCTCCAGGTGTTCGATGGTGCGGAACGTCCGCGGATTGAGATGCGTGCCGTGCGTGGTGGCTGCCTGTTGCTTTGTTGCTGTTCACTACTTCTGCCAACCGCGCACGACGATGAAATTGAAAATGGCTAAGTCGGGACAATTGCCGGTGCCGTTCTTGCGTTCAGTCCCATGGTTTTCCTAGCAGGCTGTTGAAAAGCGCCCCGTCATGACGACCGGGGCAGTGTTCAAGAGGTTTTGCACATGCAATTTGCTGCTGAATTTTGCGGGTTCGCCGAGTGGTTTTGGCAGGCAGTGCGCAGGCACGCCGGCCCGGCGCCGTACGGTGCTCGCACCATGGCGGCTCATTGCAACGCTCCTTGTGGCACCACGCTTGGCATTCGGGCCATGCGGGTCAGATTGCTCGCGGCCATCGTCAGCTTGAAGTGCTGGTCAACGCGCTTGATGCCGCGATAGACCGTCTGCCGGATCCGGCCAATTGTCTTGCCCCAGCCGAAATGCTCTTCGATACGT
>LGTG01000094.1 GCA_001190015.1 Candidatus Burkholderia crenata | reverse complement strand
CCTGTATGTTCGGCGGTACGTAAAACCTTCTTCTACCGCATCCCGACTCCTGGGTCACCCCCTTAAGAAACGAGCTGCACCGGGCGCGTCTGCACTCGCCCTTCGGGCTCCTTCCGACGCACCCGAGACCTGCTTATCGGCACCTCTGCTGGTCGTCAAAAGACCGGTCTGCAGAACAAGATCGTTTCGCATTTCTGATCGACGCCGCCATCTGGCGTCGCTTTCTGACCGCCGTTCACACCGGGCCAGGTCCGGTCTCCTCGCTGGAATAAAAAGCCGGGCGACATGAGAATTATCTCAACGTTCGCCTCGAAGCCTGATCCCAGGTGGTCCCCGACCTGGTTCACTGCGCTTCGTCTTCCGGCGCAATTTCCTCTGTAGCCTTCGGAATCAGCCAGCTTTCGATTTTCTCGTGAGCTTCATCGAGCCCGACGCGCTTGAGCGCCGAGAAGAGCTGCAGCGTCAATTCGCCGCGATATCCGGCCGCCGTGTACTCATCGAATGCTTTCTTGGTCGCGCGCAACGTGTTGATGCTTTCCTGCCGCGTCAATTTATCGCATTTGGTCAGTAAAGCGTGAATTGGCTTTCCCGTTGGCGCAAACCAGTCGAGCATGATCTTGTCGAGTTCGGTCAGCAGACGGCGCGAGTCCATCATCAGGATCATGCCGACGAGCTGTGCGCGGCTTTGCAGATACGTGGACAGCAACTGCTGCCAATGCAGCTTGGCGTTACCCGAAACCTCAGCGTACCCATACCCCGGCAAGTCGACCACATGCGCCTTCGGCTGGTCCGCCGGGCCTATGGCGAAGTAGTTGATGTGCTGCGTGCGCCCCGGCGTCTTGCTGGCGAACGCCAGCCGCTTCTGGTTGCACAGCAGGTTGATGGCCGTTGACTTGCCCGCATTCGAGCGACCCGCGAAAGCGATCTCCGGCTGGGGCGTCTGAGGCAGGTCCTTTAGGTGGTTGACCGTTGTAAAGAAACGGGCTTGATGGAGCAGGAATGACGACATGGGAAGACCGAAAGCGAAATTCTGTGAAGATGTGGAAACTCGAGCTGTAAGGAGCCACTGAATACTGGGCTTGCCCCGACTGGCGTCTTTGCGTTTAGCAAGCTATTGTACAATACGACGGTTGTACGAAGACCAGCCAGGGCACGCAAGACCCAAGCGGGATAAGGAGTGAGACAGGTTTGAGGACAGATTTCAGGGCGCGTGCCGGGTGACTTTTGGACCCGTGTCGAGTCCTCTGTCGGGTGCCTTGCAGTGCATCTGTAACCGTCGTTTTTTGCAGAACCTCACATTCTCACAAGACGAAAAATAGGGTACGCGAATGAACCGACTGTACAAGACTCTGATGGTCCTGGAATTAACAGCAGCATTAGGAGCGGGGTTGGTAGGCTGGACAGTCACAGCGCAAGCGGCAGATGCAGGTACCCCCGCCAAACCTGACGTGACGAAGGGTCAGGCAATTGCCACTCAGATTTGCGCATCGTGTCACGGGGCAGCAGACGGCAGCAAGGCCGGCGGCGCGTTTCCGAAGCTCGCAGGCCAGCACGCCGAGTACATCGTCAAGCAGTTGAAGGATTACAAGACGCAGCCGGGCGCGAAAGAGCCGGCGCGAAAGAATCCCATCATGGCAGGCATTGCGGGCGCGTTGAACGATCAGGACATGGTCAACGTGGCTGCCTATTTTGAGACGCAGAAGGCCAAGCCGGGCTATGCCCGTGACAAGGCCACCGTACCGGTAGGGCAGAAGATCTACCGCGGCGGCATTGCGGACAGGGGCGTGCCCGCGTGTGCGGCGTGTCATGGTGCAACGGGCATGGGCGTGCCGGTGCAGTATCCGCGGCTGTCAGGACAATGGGCGGACTACACGACAGCGCAACTCACAGCGTTTGCGCAGGGTACGCGCAACAACAGTGAGCCAATGCACACCATCGCGCTGCGCCTGAATGAGGCGGAAGTGAAGGCGGTTGCAGACTACATTGCAGGCCTTCATTGACGGCCGCTAACGGTCTGTGATGGCACGTACGACCCGCCAGCATCAAGTGCGGGTCTGAATTAAGATGCGCGCAGCGTCGCCCGGACGTCACATGCGCGAGTCATAGTCGAAAGTCGCAGTCGAATGATGTACTAGCCGGCCCGACGAGGCCGGCTCGCAAAATAAGAAAAAGAGTGGGACGCCGGTCAAAGACCGCTTGCGTCTCCACCTTTTTTTGCTGTTCAGCCGGAGTTTGAATGAGCGTCACCACGTCAGGATTGCAGTCGAAGTCGAGCCGTAGCAGGGTACGTCAGGCCATTGAAACAATAAGTTCGATGCGCTTCGCCATCTCGCTGCTCGTCATCCTCGCGATAGCAAGCATTATCGGTACGGTTCTTACGCAAGAGGATCCGTATCCGAACTACGTCAATCAGTTCGGCCCGTTCTGGTCCGACATCTTCCGCGGCCTGAGCCTCTACAACGTGTATAGCGCGTGGTGGTTCATGCTGATCCTGGTTTTCCTGTTGATCTCCGTGTCGCTGTGCGTGATCCGCAACGGCCCGAAGATGATCGCGGACATGAAGAGTTGGAAGGACCGGGTGCGCGAAGGCAGCCTACGCGCATTCCATCACAAGGGTGAATTCCCGCCGGTCGCGGGCAATCGCGCCGATACTACCGCGAACCTGCAACTCCTCGCCGGCAAGATGGGCTACAAGTTCGTGACGCGCGAGACGGACAGCGGCGCGACGCTGATCGCGGCCAAGCGCGGCGCGTTGACGAAGCTCGGTTATATCTCAGCGCATCTGGCGATCGTGATCATCTGTATTGGCGGCCTGCTGGACAGCAACCTGCCGATCAAGCTGCAGATGTGGCTCTTCAACAAGACGCCTATTGCATCGAATGAAGTCATCAACGACATTGCGCCGAATCACCGGCTGCCGACGTCGGATCTCACGTTTCGCGGTTATACCTGGGTGCCGGAGGGGCAGCATGTCGCAACCGCCATCCTCAATCAGCAGGACGGTTCGTTGATCCAGGATCTGCCGTTCTCGATCCAGCTAAATAAATTCATCGTCGATTATTATTCGACAGGTATGCTGAAGCTGTTTGCGAGCGACATTGTCGTGATCGATCATGCGACCGGCAAGCGAATCCCGGCGCGTGTGGAAGTGAACAAACCGTTCACCTACGACGGCATTTCGATCTATCAATCGAGCTTCCAGGATGGCGGCTCGGAACTGTCGATGACAGCCTGGCCCATGACCGGCGGCAGCGCGAAAACCACGCCGTTCGACGGCGCCATTGGCGGCACGGCGCCGATGAGCCCGCAGATCATCGGCGGCCGAGGTGAAACAGTGGAGTTCACCGATTTCCGCGCGATCAACGTGGAAAACGTCACCGACGGCAACGGCTCGATCGACGCCCGCGGTGTCGGCCAGACGCAGACGCTGAAGCAGGCCTTTGATGAACGGCTGGGTTCCGGCGCGAAGACGTCGAAGCCCACGGATCTGCGTAACGTCGGGCCATCGGTGCAATACAAGGTGCGGGGCACGGACGGCCAGGCGCGCGAGTTCAACAACTACATGCTGCCCGTTGACGTACAAGGCCAGCCCATGTTCCTCGCCGGCATGCGCTTGAGCCCGAACGATCCGTTCCGCTATTTACGCATTCCCGCCAACGAGCAAAGCTCGATCAAGCAGTGGATGGACCTGCGCGCCGCTCTGGAAACGCCCGCGATGCGTGATGAAGCGGCACGTCGTTTCGCAAAGCGTTCGGTGCCGGAAGCGAACGCGGACTTGCAGAAGCATCTGGAAGAGAGCGCGTCTCGGGTGCTGAACCTGTTTGCTGGCGCTGACGAAACCGGCGTGGTGGCAGTTCCGGGGCAACCGGGCGCTAAATTGGGCGGTTTTCAGGCAATAGCAGGTTTTATCGACAAATCAGTGCCCAAGGACGAGCAGGAAAAGGTGGCAGGTTTGTTGCTGCGCATGCTAGAAGGCGCGACCTGGGATCTATGGCAAATTTCGCGTGCCCAGAATGGCCTGCCGGAAGCGCAACCGGACGCGAAAAACATGCAATTCGTGCAATCGTCGATCAATGCACTTTCGGACAACTTTCTGTACGGATCACCGGTTTTTCTGCAACTCGATTCATTCAAGCAGATCCAGGCTTCCGTGTTCCAGTTGACGCGCGCGCCGGGCAAAAAAGTGGTGTATTTTGGCAGCCTTCTGCTTGTGCTCGGCATTTTCTCGATGTTTTACGTGCGTGAACGTCGTCTCTGGTTCTGGCTCAAAGGCACGCCAGCGGGCGGCACGAGCGTGTTGATGGCAATGTCCACCGCGCGCCGCACGCTCGATTTCGAGAAGGAATTCGCGCAAACGCGCGCCGCGATCGGCGCCATGCTGGGCGTCAAGTCACAGCCGGTACCTTCATCACCGGAAACGTCCGCGGACACCAAGTCCACCGGCTCGCAAGATTCAACTCAGTAAGAACATGGACCTCACACAAGCCTCCTCGCATTCGACTTCGGCGCAAAAGCGCGCGGGCAAAGTGCCCGTCGATCCGAACCTCTTCGACGAACGTCCGTTTCTGAAGCGTCTTGGCCCGACCGACTGGCTGTTCGCACTGGCAATGGTCGCCGGGGCAGGTTTCGCGCTGTTCCGGTATCACCCGTTCATGAACTACTACGACAAGCTGGTGCTCTGCTGCACCGTGCCCACGTTCGTAGTGCTCGGATGGCGCTGGAAGCCGGTGCGGCTGCTGATTGCGTGCATTGCGTTGTTGTCGCGGTCGTCGCTTCAGCTTTATCACTCCGACCTCGCGCGCGCCGACACCAACTTCTTCCTCAAATACTTCCTTTCCAGCCAGTCGGCCATCTTGTGGATGAGCGCACTGCTCGTGCTGGCGACGGTGTTCTACTGGATCGGCCTGATTTCGCGTTCGCCTACCGGCGGCGCGATCGGCTCGAAGATGACCTGGGCAGCAGTGCTGATGGGCTTCACCGGCCTGATGGTGCGCTGGTACGAGTCTTACCTGATCGGTTCGGATGTGGGCCATATCCCAATTTCGAACTTGTATGAAGTTTTCGTGCTGTTCTGCCTGATCACGTCGCTGTTTTATTTGTACTACGAGCAGCACTACAGCACGCGTGCCATGGGCACGTTCGTGCTGCTGGTGATCAGCGCCGCGGTCGGCTTCCTGATGTGGTATTCCATTGCCCGCGATGCCCAGCAGATCCAGCCGCTCGTGCCCGCGCTGCAAAGCTGGTGGATGAAGATCCACGTGCCGGCGAATTTCATCGGTTATGGCAGCTTTGCGTTGGCGGCCATGGTCGGGGTGGCCTATCTGGTCAAGGAATGCGGCATTTTGGCGGATCGCTTGCCGTCGCTCGAAGTGCTCGACGACGTGATGTACAAGTCGATTGCAGTCGGTTTCGCGTTCTTCACCATCGCGACCATTCTTGGTGCGCTCTGGGCCGCCGAAGCGTGGGGCGGTTACTGGAGCTGGGACCCGAAGGAAACGTGGGCATTGATCGTGTGGCTGAATTACGCCGCGTGGCTGCACATGCGTCTGATGAAGGGCTTGCGCGGCTCGGTGGCCGCATGGTGGGCGTTGACCGGTTTGCTGGTCAACACGTTCGCTTTCCTTGGCGTCAACATGTTCCTCCCCGGCCTGCATAGTTACGGCAAGCTGTAGTAATATCCACCGCTAAATGCCGTCTAAAAAACCGCCATGCAAGATTTGCTGGCGGTTTTTTTATTGCCTGGGCGGAATAGCTGAAACCGATTCGGTGTTTGCCACGAATATAATTATAGCAACGGCGGCGGTGTTGACGCAGGCCGCAACACGAATTCCAGGAGTATCGAAATGGGTATGAAACACACACGCCAGCTTTTCGGGGACGACATCGCCCGAAGCGAGATTCCGCCGCGCGCGTTCTTCGAGAACCGCCGGCGCGTGTTGCGGGCCGCAGGTGCGCTGGCCGCGACGGGGTTCGTGGGTGTGAACGGCGAAGCGCTCGCCAATGACATCGCCCGACGCAAAGGGTCAGAAGCTCGCGGCGACCACGAACACGAAGTTCGTCGCTCTGGACAAGGTGACGCCGTTCAAGGACATCACGAGCTACAACAACTTCTACGAGTTCGGCACGGACAATGTCGATCCAGCGCAAAATGCGCATACGCTGCGGCCCCGGCCGTGGAAGATATCGGTGGAAGGTGAGATCAAGAACGCGAAGGTTTATGAAATCGACGAAATCCTGAAACTCGCGCCGCTCGAGGAGCGTATTTATCGGTTGCGGTGCGTGGAAGGGTAGTCGATGGTGATTCCGTGGATCGGCATTCCGTTGTCCGAAATCATCAAGCGCGCACAGCCGACGGGCAACGCGAAGTACGTGTAGTTCATTAGGCTGGCCGATCCCTCGCAGATGCCCGGACTGTCCGACCCCATTCTCGACTGGCCGTAATCCGAAGGTTTGCGCATGGACGAGGCGATGAACCCGCTCGTGCTGCTAACCGTTGGTTTGTTACGGTGAAGTGCTGCCGAATCAGAACGGAGCGCCGGTGCGTGTCGTGGTGCCGTGAAAATACGGCTTCAAGAGCGCGAAATCGCTGGTGAAGATCTGGTTTGCCGAGAAGCAGCCGAAGACAAGCTGGAGCGAATATGCACCGAACGAGTATGGTTTTTACTCGAATGCGAATCCGAATGTCGATAATCCGCGCTGGAGCCAGGTAACGGAACGGCGCATTAGCGAGGACGGTTTCTTCACGCCAAAGCGCAAGACGCTGATGTTCAATGGTTACGGCGATCAGGTTGCGTCGCTGTATCGGGGCATGGATCTCAAGGCCGATTTTTAGCAGGCTGTTGAAAAGCGCCCCGTCATGACGACCGAAGCAGTGTTCAAGAGGTTTGCACATGCAATTTGCTGCTGAATTGCGGGTTCGCCGAGTGGTTTTGGCAGGCAGTGCGCAGGCACGCCAGCCCGGCGCCGTACGGTGC
>LGTG01000093.1 GCA_001190015.1 Candidatus Burkholderia crenata | reverse complement strand
TAGCACTTCAAGCTGACGATGGCCGCGAGCAATCTGACCCGCATGGCCCGAATGCTAAGCGTGGTGCCACAAGGGAGCGTTGCAATGAGCCCGCCATGGTGCGAGCACCGTACGGCGCCGGGCTGGCGTGCCTGCGCACTGCCTGCCAAAACCACTCGGCGAACCCGCAATTCAGCAGCAAATTGCATGTGCAAACCTCTTGAACACTGCTTCGGTCGTCATGACGGGGCGCTTTTCAACAGCCTGCTAAAGGCACCGACATTAGTCGATACTCCGAACGAGAACTCGACGCAGTTGCGAACGCGCTTAATTGCAGATCACGCAAAACCCTCGATTGGAAGACACCAGCCGAGGTGTTTGAAGAGTTAATATTCGCAACCTAAATGATGGTGTTGCAATGACTGCTTGAACCTAAGGTCGATGGTGTTATCGGAGTGATGGGCGGTGGACATGAATTCCCTTGTGACCTCAACGAGCAATTTCAACAGACATCAACGCACTTGCGCCCTCGACCGACATGCTGTGAATGAACTTGCCCAAAAACGCCTCGCATGCCGCGAGTTGTTCCAGCGACACGTATTCGTTCGCCTTGTGCGCCTGCTCGATATTCCCCGGTCCGCACACAATACTCGGCACGCCCGCAAGTTGGAATAATCCCGCTTCCGTCCCATAAGCCACCTTGCGCTTTTCCTGATTCGCGGTCAGCGCGCGCATCAATTGCGTGATCGCCGCTTGCTCGGACGCATCAAGCCCCGGCGCTGCAGCAATCTTCGAGAACTCGATCGCCGCGTTCGCGTGTTCCTTCTGCATCTTCGGCAATAACTCTTTCCGCGCGTATTTCTCGATGCGCTGGTAAATCGGCTCTGGATCAAGCGTCGGCAAATTGCGGAACTCGAACGCGAAATTGCATTCGGCCGGCACCGTATTGATCGCGTTGCCGCCATTGATTGTGCTGGTTTGGGCGGTCGTGAAGGGCACGTCATACTGTTCGTCGAACGGGCCTTGCGCGCGGAATTCATCGGCGACGTCGCGAATGAAACAGATCAGCCGCGCTGCATATTCGATCGCGTTCAGGCCCTGCGGCGTCAGCGACGAATGCGCGGCGAACCCGCGCACGCAGCAGTTGTACGCGTTGATGCCCTTATGCGCGATGATCGGCCGCATGCTGGTCGGCTCGCCCACAATGCAGCCATCCGGCCGCAACCCGCGCTTTTGCAGGTCCGTGATCATCAGCGGCGCGCCGGCGCAGCCGATTTCTTCGTCGAAGGAGAGGGCGAAGTGGATCGGCCGCGCGAGTTTCGTCGCCTGCATCTTCGGCAACAAGCTCAGAGATGCGCCAATAAACCCTTTCATGTCGCACGTTCCGCGACCGTACAGCAGGCCATCGCGGATCTCCGGCTTGAACGGATCGCTGTCCCATTTCTGGCCGTCGACCGGCACCACGTCCGTATGTCCCGAGAGCACGATACCGCCGTTTGTTGCGCCGTCGTGCGTGGGCACGGTCGCGAACAGGTTGGCCCATTTTCCGGACGGGTCGGTGGTGAGCGTGCTGTCGATACCGCCTGCGCGCAATTCGTCGCGCACGGTCTCGATCAGGCCCATGTTCGGGTTGCGGCTGACGGTGTCGAAGGAGACAAGCTTCTTGATCCACGGCAACGACGCTGGCTCGGAAGAGGGTGTTTGCGCGACGGAAGCCGTCGATTCAGCGATCTGTGACATAAATCTCTCCTTGGAATTTTTCACTTTCGATAATACCGAAAAAACCGGCCGTGCACCGCAAGACAAGGCAGCGCGCGGGTTGTGCATATCTATTAACGCGAAGGCACGGGCGCGACAGCGGGTTTCTGCTGCCGTACCGGTGCGCCAAGCGCGCGCAGCGTGTCCTTGACCGTCGAAATCCGCACGGCAAGATCCGGACTGCGCACTTCTATGCGCAGCTTGTCCTGCCCCGCGAGCTTGATGTGCTTGTTCTTCTGCACCATCTCGATGATCTTCATGGCATCGACAGGCGGGTTCGGAATGAACTGCAATGCAATCACATGCTCGGCCGCGTCGATCTTCATGATGCCCAGCGGCTTGGCAGCGAGGCGCAGCTTATGCGTTTCGACCAGCGCGCTCGCCTGGGGCGGCAGCTTGCCGAAACGGTCGATCAGCTCTTCCAGGATGCTGTCGATGGCATCACTCGTTTCGCAGTTCGCCATGCGCTTATACAGCGACAAACGTTCCTGCACATCGCCGCAATAATCGGCGGGAAGGATGGCCGGTGCGTGCAGGTTGATCTCGGTGGTGGTGACAAGCGGCGCGTTCAGATCGGGCTCGCGGCCTTCCTTCAGCGCCTTCACGGCGTCGTTGAGCATGTCAGTGTACAGCTGGAAGCCGATCTCGTGGATTTCGCCCGATTGTTTGTCGCCGAGTACTTCGCCCGTGCCGCGAATCTCCAGATCGTGCATCGCGAGATAGAAGCCGGAGCCGAGCTCTTCCATCTGCTGGATTGCTTCCAGCCGCCGCTGCGCCTGCTTCGTGAGTGCGGCCGGATCGTGAACCAGCAAATACGCGTAGGCCTGATGGTGCGAACGCCCGACACGTCCACGCAACTGATGCAATTGCGCGAGGCCGAATTTATCGGAGCGATGAATCAGGATCGTGTTTGCGCTCGGCACGTCGATCCCCGTTTCAATAATCGTCGTGCACAGCAGCACATTCGCCCGCTGGCCGACGAAATCGCGCATCACACGTTCGAGTTCGCGCTCGTGCATTTGCCCGTGCGCGACCGCAATGCGCGCTTCGGACACCAGTGCTTCGAGCATTGCGCGCCGGTTGTCAATCGTCTCGACTTCGTTGTGCAGGAAATAAACCTGTCCGCCGCGCTTCAGTTCCCGCAGCATCGCCTCGCGGATCACGCCGTCTTCTTCGCGTCGAACGAAGGTCTTGATCGCGAGGCGCTTTTGTGGCGCGGTGGCGATGATCGAGAAGTCACGCAACCCTTCCAGCGCCATGCCGAGCGTGCGTGGGATTGGCGTAGCGGTGAGCGTCAGCACATCGACTTCCGCGCGCAGCGCCTTCAACGCTTCCTTCTGACGCACACCGAAACGATGTTCCTCGTCGATGATCACCAATCCGAGCCGCTTGAACACGACGTCGATGGAAAGCAGCTTGTGCGTGCCGATGACAATATCGATCGCGCCTTCATTGATCGCCGCAATCGATGCCGTCACTTCCTTCGTGCTCTTGAAGCGCGACAATTCAGCGATCTTCACGGGCCAGTCGGCGAAACGGTCGGTGAACGTATTCGTATGCTGTTCGGCGAGCAGGGTGGTCGGCGAAAGAATCGCAACTTGTTTGCCACCCAGCACCGCGATAAACGCCGCCCGCAACGCCACTTCGGTCTTGCCGAAACCCACGTCGCCGCAGACCAGCCGGTCCATCGGCTTGCCGCTGGTCATGTCGCCGATGACAGCAGCAATCGCTGCGGCCTGGTCGGGCGTTTCCTCGAAGCCAAAGCTTTCCGCAAACTTCGCGTAGTCGCGCGGTTCGAGCGGGAATGTATGGCCTTGGCGCAGTGCGCGGCATGCGTAAAGATTCAGCAATTCGGCTGCGGTATCGCGGATTTGTTGCACAGCCTTGCGCTTTGCTTTGTCCCACTGGCCGGAACCGAGCGCGTGCAACGGCGCGCTTTCCGGGTCCGCGCCGCTGTAGCGCGAGATCACGTGCAACTGGGCGACCGGCACGTACAGCTTGCTTTCGTTCTGGTATTCGAGATGCAGGAACTCGGTTTCGCCTTCGCCCAGATCCATCGATACCAGGCCCATATAGCGCCCAATCCCATGCTGCGTATGCACGACCGGATCACCGATCTTCAGCTCGGAGAGGTCGCGCACCATCGAATCGACGTTGCTCGCCTGCTCTTGGCGACGCCGTCCGGCGCGACGCGTGAGCTGTCCGTACAGCTCAGTCTCCGTGATGATCGAGATGCCTTCGCCGGGCAACGCAAAGCCATTCGCGAGCGGTGCTACGCCCAGCGAGAATTTGGCGTCGCCGGTGAGCCATTGCTGGAAGGTATCGTCTAGCGACGCGCGCAGGCCGTTATCGGAGAGCAGTTGCTGGATCGTCTCGCGGCGGCCGGCGGATTCGGTTGCGAACAGCACGCGATTCGGCGTCTGCTCCAGATAGTGGCGCAACGCGAACAACGGCTCTTCGGCATGGCGGTCGATGGCAAGACCTGGTAACGGCATTGCCCAGCCGCCCTCGGGCGCAGCCGGGAACTTAATTTGCGCGAACGGTTTGGCGAACGAGAAAAAGTCGTCGTCGCTGAGAAACAGGCGTTGCGGTTCGAGCAGCGGCCGCTCGCTGTCATGCGACAAAAAGTTGTAGCGCTGCCGCGTATCGTTCGTGAAGCGCTTGATGGCCGCGTCCATGTCGCCGACGAACGCCAGTTGCGCGTCTTTCGGCAAGTAATGGAACAACGTGGCGGTTTCGTCGAAGAACAGCGGCAGGTAATACTCGATACCCGCTGCCGGCACGCCATTGCCGATGTCCTTGTAAATTGACGAGCGGCTTGGGTCGCCCTCGAACACCTCGCGCCAGCGGCTGCGGAAAGCGGTGCGCGCGGGTTCATCGAAGGGAAATTCGCGGCCGGGCAGCAGGCGCACGTCGCGGACCGGGTAGAGACTGCGCTGCGTGTCGGGATCGAAGGCGCGGATGGAGTCGACCTGGTCGTCGAACAAATCGATCCGGTAAGGCAGCGGCGAGCCCATCGGATAGAGGTCAAGGAGCGAACCGCGTACGCAATATTCGCCGGGGCGCACAACCTGACTCACATGCTCGTAGCCCGCGAGCGTCAACTGGCTCTTCAGTTTCGCCTCGTCCAGCCGCCCGCCCTGCGTGAATGAAAACGTATACGCGGCGAGAAACGATGCCGGCGACATTCGATACAGCGCGGTGGTCGCGGGCACGAGCAGGATGTCGCAGCGGCCTTCGCCCAGGTCGTGCAGCGTCGCCAGCCGTGCCGAAACCAGGTCCTGGTGCGGAGAAAACGTGTCGTAAGGCAGCGTTTCCCAGTCGGGCAGGGGCCTCACGCGGGCGTCCGGCGCGAAAAACGGAATTTCGACGGCGAGGCGTTGCGAATCGATAGCGCTCGCGCACATCACGACCAATAACGGGACTTTTTCGCGAAAAGCCAGGTGGTAGCGTGCCAGGGCGAGGGCGTCGGAGGAACCGGTGGCGCCATCGAAGGCAAAGCGCTGACCGGCTTTGACAAGTGCGATAGGGGACGTTGACTGCAAACTGACGGCTTTTGATGGCATAAAATGTGCGGGGAACCGTTCGCGTGCGAAAGTGCACGCGGGACCGGCATGGTCGCGATGGGCCTATTATAAAATCTGGGCTTCACTTTGACTTGGGCGTTTTCAACTCGTGACTTCCCGCCTGTTCGCCCTCATCCCGTGCGCCGGCTCCGGCAGCCGTTCCGGTACACCCATGTCGAAGCAATACCAGACTATCGGCCGCCATCCGATGCTGCGTTATTCGCTCGCCGCTTTTGACGCCTGTTCCGAGTTCGCCCAGACGCTGGTCGTGCTAGCGCCGGGCGATCATCATTTCGATGACCGCCGTTTCGCGGGCCTACGCTTCGCCGTGCAACGCTGCGGCGGCACGACGCGGCAAGCGTCGGTGTTTAATGGCCTTGCCGCGCTGACCGGTTTCGGTGCGCGCGACGACGACTGGGTGCTCGTGCACGACGCGGCACGTCCCGGGCTCACGCCGGAGATGATCCGCAGGCTGGTGGCTGAGCTGAAGAACGATCCGGTGGGGGGCATCCTGGCGCTGCCGGTGGCTGACACGCTTAAGCGCATCGAGGCTGAAGGCATGGCACATGTGGAAGGGCGCATTGCCCGCACGGAGTCGCGTAACGGCTTGTGGCAGGCGCAGACGCCGCAGATGTTCCGGTTAGGCATGTTACGAGACGCGATCACTCGGGCGCAACAGGACGGTCACGATTTCACCGACGAAGCCAGCGCCATCGAGTGGCTGGGCCATGCACCCCGGCTGATTCAGGGTAGTCTGCGCAATTTCAAGGTCACGTATCCGGAAGATTTCGCACTTGCGTCGGCTATGCTCGGCGGTTTTTGACGCGGTCGGTCGCCTTGCAATTACCTATATTTTTCGGCGAGTTCGAAACCGAGCAGGATATCTGTAAGCCTTACCAATCCTCGCCAGGCAACGATATTGCCCGGAGGAGTATCATTGGCTCGGGCCAGATAGCCACCCAGTTGGGCAAGTTT
>LGTG01000092.1 GCA_001190015.1 Candidatus Burkholderia crenata | reverse complement strand
AGGGGTACGGCCTTATGGTCGTCCCCTATGCCGATCTCAACCAAACGCATGCCAACGGCGCTGCCGTTCCGCACACTCGTTCGCTACGGCCATTTTTCGCGTCACCGTAAGGCGGTAAACTCCTGCGGACGTCCTGCTGATCAGCCTATCATCCAAGCCGTTGCGCATTGCCTCATACGCTTCAATTACAATACCGGACGTCAACAACCAAGGGCAGCGTGGCCCGAGCTTGGCGTCCCTCGTGAATATCGGTGTTGTATCCGCCGCCCGGGTTGCTCGCTCTGTCGTTCCGCTATTGCCGTCAAAGAGACCCCTATGAAGTTTTTTGTCTGGCTGATCCGTGTACTGGTTTTCGTGCTCCTGTTCGTGCTGGCATTGGCCAACACACAAAGTGCGACGCTCAATTTTTTCGCCGGCTACTTCTGGCAAGCACCGCTGATCCTGATCGGCCTGGTGTTTTTTGTCGTCGGCCTGGTTGCAGGACTGCTCTCGTCGCTGCCGTCGCTGTTTCGCCTGCGGATGGAAAATGCCCGGCTCAAGCGTGAATTGCGTGTGGCGCGTGACGTACCCGTCGTGCCAATGGAACCACCTATGCCGCCACTGATCTGACGGGTCGCGCGCTGTCTGGCTCCGCGCCAGTGCGGGCGGGTGCCCGCTTCCGGCACCCCGCGCCGGTCCTTAACCCTTTCCAAGAATTCGCATGGATCTAGACTTCTGGTGGCTGCTTGTCATTCCGGTCGCGTTTGCTCTCGGCTGGATCGCATCCCGCTATGACCTGAAAACGCTGCTGTCTGAAAACGCGAATCTGCCGCGCTCGTATTTTCGCGGCCTCAATTTCCTGCTGAACGAGCAACACGACAAGGCTATCGACGCCTTTATCGAAGTTGCGAAGCTTGACCCTGAAACCATTGAATTGCACTTTGCGCTCGGTAACCTGTTTCGTCGTCGCGGTGAGACGGACCGGGCCATTCGCGTGCATCAGAACCTGCTGAGCCGCCCTGATTTGCCCGTCGCCGAACGCGATCACGCGTTGTTCGAACTTGGCCAGGATTTCCTGAAGGCGGGTCTGCTGGATCGCGCCGAGGAAACCTTCCGCTCGCTTGAAGCCGGTGAATATGCGCTCGGCGCGCAGCGGGCGTTGCTGACCATCTACGAGATCGAGAAGGACTGGAAGAAGTCGATTGCAACTGTGGGCCGGATCGAAGAAATGGGTGCGGCGATGCTCGAGAAGGAAGTCGCTCAGTTTCATTGCGAGCTCGCGCAGGAAGCGCTGCAGCGCAAGAATCCGGCAGATGCCCGCGCGGAACTGAAGCTCGCGCTCATGGCAAATCCCGACAATGTGCGGGCGACGATTCTGGTTGGCGACGTGGATGCCGCCGGCGGTGATCTGGAGGCGGCAATTGCCTGCTGGAGGCGCGTGGAAGAGCAGAATGCAGCTTATTTGCCGCTGGTGGCCGAAAAGCTGATGCAGGCTTACGAACAACTCGGCCGTACGGCTGAGGGTGTCGATTTGCTGGTCGATTATGTGAATCGCTACCCGTCCAACGACCTGCTTGACGTAGCGTTCAAGCACGTGTCGCAATTGCGTGGAATAGAAGCGGCCCATGCGCTTGCCCGGCACCAGATGCAGACGTCGCCGAATGTAGCGGGCATGACGCGGCTGCTGGAGGCGCAAGTGGCCACGGCCGAGGAACCGCGTCGCAGCGAACTCGAACTGATGCGCACGCTCGTCAAGCAGCGGACCAAGAACCTGCCGCGCTACACGTGCCAGAATTGCGGTTTCCGCGCGCGTCTTTTTTACTGGCAATGTCCTGGCTGCAGCGGCTGGGAAACCTATGCGCCACGCCGCGTCGAGCCGATCACCGCATCCGCCTGAGCGCGGTTTGCGTGACCACGGACCGACGCGCGTCTCGCGTGGCCCGGCCCGCTCAGGACGCGCAACGTTTGAAACGATCGGACTCTGCCGCCGTTTTGGCCTGATCCTTCGACAATCACCGGTCTCTCCGGAACGCTTATGAAAATATCCATCATCGGGACGGGCTACGTCGGACTAGTCACCGGTGCGTGCCTCGCTGAAATTGGCAACGACGTGCTGTGCCTGGACGTCGATGCGCGCAAGATCGACATCCTCAATAACGGCGGCGTGCCGATCCACGAACCGAGCTTGCACGAGATACTGAAACGTACACGTGCTGCTGGCCGCATCCGCTTTTCTACGGATATCAAGGAAAGCGTCGAGCACGGCGAGATCCAGTTCATCGCGGTGGGAACGCCGCCGGACGAGGACGGTTCTGCAGACTTGCAGTATGTGCTCGAGGCAGCGCGCAACATCGGGCGTTATGCAAACGGCTTCAAGGTGATCGTAGATAAATCGACGATGCCGGTCGGCACAGCCCAGCACGTGCGCAACGTGGTCGTAGAGGAATTGAAGGCACGCGGGATAGAATCGACGGGGAAGAACGCTTTTTCGGTTTTATCGAATCCGGAGTTCCTGAAGGAGGGCGCGGCTGTCGACGACTTCATGCGCCCCGACCGCATCGTGCTCGGCGTGGACGACGACGAAGCCGGGCAGATCGCGCGCGAGAAGATCAAGCGCCTCTATGCTCCGTTCAACCGCAATCACGATCGTACGCTCTATATGGATGTGCGTTCGGCGGAGTTCACGAAGTACGCGGCAAACGCCATGCTCGCCACGCGTATCTCGTTCATGAACGATCTGTCGAACTTCGCTGACGCCGTGGGTGCGGATATCGAAGCGGTGCGTCGTGGCATTGGTTCGGACCCGCGTATCGGCTATCACTTCCTGTATGCGGGCTGCGGTTACGGCGGTTCGTGTTTCCCGAAGGATGTGCAGGCGCTGGCGCAGACGGCACGTGAAAACGGGCATCGGTTGCGGATTCTCGAAGCGGTGGAAGAAGTGAACGATCTGCAAAAGGAAGTGCTCGTCGGCAAGATCACGAAGCGCATGGGCGAAGACTTGCGCGGCCGCACATTCGCCGTATGGGGCCTCGCGTTCAAGCCGAATACCGACGACATGCGCGAGGCGTCGAGCCGCCGCCTGATTGGCGCGCTGCTCGAGCGCGGTGCGACGGTTCGCGCTTATGATCCGGTCGCGCTGGCAGAAAGCCGCCGCGTATTCGCGCTCGATCTTGCTAATAAACCGCAGCAACTCGAACGCCTGCATTTCGTCGAGTCACAAAAAGACGCGTTGCCCGGCGCGGATGCTCTTGTGATCGTGACCGAGTGGAAGGAGTTCAAGAGCCCGGACTTCGCGCATCTGAAGAGCGAGCTCAAAATGCCGGTCATCTTCGATGGCCGCAACCTGTACGAACCCGAAGCGATGGTGGAACTCGGCATCGACTATTTTGCAATAGGACGTCCCCATGTCGAACTCCCTGCCGCCTGATGCAGCGGTGCCCGTTGTCGTTTTGAACGCTCCGGTTCCGCGTGCACGCATCGCGGCGGCGCGTGTGCTGGTCGTCGGTGACGTGATGCTCGACCGCTATTGGTTCGGCGATGTGAACCGGATATCTCCGGAAGCACCTGTGCCGGTCGTGCATGTACAACGCAAGGAAGACCGGCTTGGCGGCGCGGCGAACGTGGCGCGCAACGCGGCTGCGCTGGGCGCGCAGGCGGGCTTGTTGTGCGTGGTCGGGCATGATGAGCCGGGCGAACGCATTGTGGAATTGCTGGGCGAGAGCCGAGTTACTGCGTTCCTCGAACGCGATCCCGAATTGCTCACGACCATCAAGCTGCGCGTGTTGTCGCGGCAGCAACAACTCCTGCGAGTCGACTTCGAAAATTCGCCGACGCACGAAGTCCTCAGCGCGTGTCTCGCCCGGTTTGAGACGCTCTTGCCGCAACACGATGTGATCCTGCTGTCGGATTACGCGAAGGGCGGCCTGACGCATGTGACGCAAATGATCGCGGACGCGAAGCGGGCCGGCAAACCGGTGCTGGTCGACCCGAAGGATGATGACTGGGATCGGTATCGCGGCGCCACGCTGATCACGCCGAACCGCACGGAATTGCGCGAAGTAGTCGGGCGCTGGAGCTCGGAAGAAGATTTGTTCGCACGCGTCACGGCGCTGCGCGAATCGCTGGATCTCAGCGCGTTGCTGTTGACGCGATCAGAGGAGGGCATGACGCTCTTCACCGCCGGCCGGGTGGTCCACACACAGGCCGATGCACGCGAAGTGTATGATGTTTCGGGTGCCGGTGACACGGTCATTGCAACCGTCGCAACCATGCTGGGAGCGGGTGTGCCGCTGGTGGACTCGATCGCTTACGCCAACCGCGCAGCGGGAATCGTCGTCGGCAAGCTGGGTACGGCGACCGTCGACTACAACGAACTTTTCGCCTGACATTTCGGCTGACTTAGCGGCTAAAATTACCATGACAATCATTGTTACCGGCGCGGCCGGGTTTATCGGCAGCAACATCGTCAAGGCGCTCAACGAGCGAGGCGAGCAGCGTGTGATCGCGGTCGACAACCTCACGCGCGCCGACAAATTCAAGAACCTGGTCGATTGCGAAGTCGACGATTATCTCGACAAGACCGAATTCGTCGTGCGTTTCAAGCGCGGTGATTTCGGCAAGGTCAGGGCCATTTTCCATGAGGGCGCTTGTTCCGACACGATGGAAACCGACGGCTGCTACATGATGGACAACAACTTCCGCTATAGCCGCGATGTGCTGGATACCTGCCTGGAGCAGGGGGTGCAGTTCCTGTACGCATCGTCGGCAGCGGTGTATGGCGGATCAAGTGAGTTCGTCGAGCGTCGCGACGTCGAAAAGCCGTTGAACGTGTACGGGTATTCGAAATTTCTCTTCGATCAGTTCGTGCGCCAGATTCTGCCGAAAGCGCGTACCCAGATTGCCGGTTTCCGCTATTTCAACGTGTACGGGCAGCGCGAGAATCACAAGGGGCGCATGGCGTCTGTCGCGTTCCATAACTTCAATCAGTTCCGCGCCGAGAGCAAGGTCAAGCTGTTTGGCGAATACAACGGGTATGGCACGGGTGAGCAGACGCGCGATTTCGTGTCGGTGGAAGACGTGACGAAGGTCAATCTGCACTTCTTCGATCATCCGGAGACGTCGGGTATTTTCAACCTTGGCACAGGGCGCGCGCAGCAGTTCAACGACATTGCGTCGACGGTGGTGAACTCGCTGCGGGCAATTGATGGCAAAGCGCCGTTGTCGCTGGGGGAGCTGGTGCAGCGTGGCTTGATTGAGTACATTCCGTTCCCCGACGCGTTGCGCGGCAAGTACCAATGCTTCACGCAGGCCGATCAGTCGAAGCTGCGCGCGGCCGGTTATGACGCACCGTTCCTGACGGTCCAAGAAGGTGTCGACAGGTACGTGCGTTGGCTGTTCGGTCAGCTATAAAAGCATTCGCTATCTTCATACACTGGGTCTCTCCCGGTCAGCGATCATTGCGGACCGGTTTTCAAAGGAGACGCACATGATCAAGAAACTTCTCGCGGCGTTCACACTGGCTGTATCGATTGGTTCGGCGTTCGCTGCCGTGGATATCAACAACGTCAATTCCGACGCGTTACGCGGCATCAAGGGCATTGGGCCGGCCAAGGTGAAAGCCATTCTCGATGAACGCGAAGCGCATGGTCCGTTCAAGGATGCGGCTGAGTTGAGCAAACGCGTCAAGGGCATGGGCGGCAAGACAGTCGAGCGCTTGCAGCCCGGCACCCGAAACACCCTGGGCTACAATCAATAGCTTATCGACTGCAGCAACCCCACGATCACTATGGCTTACAAGACTATCGAAGACACCATTGGCAATACACCGCTGGTGCAACTGGTCCGCATCCCGGACGACGAAATCCGCCACCGCAATAACGTGATCCTCGGCAAGCTCGAGGGCAACAACCCGGCGGGTTCGGTGAAGGACCGCCCGGCGCTGTCGATGATCAAGAAGGCCGAAGAGCGCGGCCGCATTAAGCCCGGCGACACGCTGATCGAATCGACAAGCGGCAACACCGGTATCGCGCTCGCCATGGCCGCAGCCACTCGCGGCTACAAAATGGTACTCCTCATGCCGGAGGACCTGTCGATCGAACGTCGCCAAAGCATGGCGGCTTACGGCGCGCAAATCGTACTCACGCCGGTTACCGGCGGCATGGAATACGCCCGCGATCTCGCCGAGCAAATGCAGGGCGACGGCAAGGGGATCATCCTCGACCAGTTCGCGAATCCGGATAACCCGCTCACCCACTACGAGACCACTGGCCCGGAACTCTGGCGTGATACGGAAGGCCGTATCACGCATTTTGTGTCCGCCATGGGTACGACCGGCACCATCATGGGCGTGTCACAATACCTGAAAGAAAAGAACGAGAACATCGAGATCATCGGGGCGCAGCCGGAAGAAGGTTCGCGCATCCCCGGCATCCGCAAGTGGCCCGAAGCATATCTGCCGAAAATTTTCGATCGCAGCCGTGTGGACCGCACGGAAAACGTCAGTCAGGCCGCATCCGAGGCAATGGCACGGCGGCTGGCATCGGTGGAAGGCATTTTTTGCGGAATTTCAGCCGCCGGCGCGTGCGAAGTGGCGTTGTGCGTGGCCCGTCAGGTCGAGAACGCGACCATCGTGTTCGTTGTTTGCGACCGCGGTGACCGTTACTTGTCGACGGGTGTGTTCCCGGCCTGACATCGGCTTGGTCATTCGCTAAGGCGAAAGCGCAAAAAAGTCCGGTATCGACCGGTTTTTTTTGCATAATGCGGGAGTCAAAGACCCTCGACGGCTACGTCATTGCGATGCTGAACCGCCTGCAGTTCCCGCCGCCATCTGCGCCTTCACCGCTTCGCCGAGCTGATATACGGCGAGTGGGCAAATTCAACCGGTCGTTGCAACATCTCGAAATTTGGAGGTTTTAAATGGGGCGACCGCGG
>LGTG01000008.1 GCA_001190015.1 Candidatus Burkholderia crenata | reverse complement strand
CCCAGGTAAGAACGCAATCCTTCACCGCACAACCGCCGGATTTACCGCACCTAATCCTTGACCACGAGAGCTTCGCGGTTACGTGCCCGCTTGCCCTGATCGGCACCGCCTTCTATCCGGTTCTTGTACATCGGCTCACGGTTTCGCTCCACGCTCGGTCACCCTCACGCAGTTGCGTTTCACTTCGTTTCGCTGTGGTCAACTCACGGGAGGACTTACACCTCCAAGATTGCGCCCATGCTGGGCGCACACGTCACCGGTTCGACATACTCGGCCGATATTTATCAGTTAGGATGTTTCTAAGAGATTTTAACGTCTTCGTGCCGGCCCGAATTGGCGCAAATTTTCCTTAGTGTATTCTTAACTTTTCGTAATTTCGCGTTCGGAACCATCCGGGCGCCCCACTATGAACGACGCCTATCCCAGTCGACGACAAACCGACAAACCGCAGGAAAAACGCACGCTGCTTGAGCGCCTGACCGATTTCATCTCGCACGAACCTGAATCGCGCGACGAATTGCTGGAAGTCCTTCAGGACGCCCACGAACGCAATCTGCTCGACGCAGATTCGCTCTCCATGATTGAAGGTGTGTTCCAGGTCTCGGAACTCTGCGCGCGCGACATCATGATTCTTCGTGCCCAGATGGACGCCATTAACATTGCCGAAACGCCCGAGCAGTTCATTCCGTTCATGCTCGAAAAAGGCCACTCACGCTATCCGGTATTCGAAAGCAACCGTGACAACGTGATCGGCGTGCTGCTTGCAAAAGACTTGCTGCGTTACTACCACGAAGAAGAATTCGATGTCCGCGGCATGCTTCGCCCCGCTGTGTTCATCCCCGAATCGAAACGCCTGAACGTATTGCTGCACGATTTCCGCGTGAACCGGAATCACATTGCCATCGTCGTCGACGAATACGGCGGCATGGCCGGACTGATCACGATTGAAGACGTGCTGGAACAGATCGTTGGCGACATTGAAGACGAGTACGACTTCGACGAAGAAGCGGGCAACATCATTGCGACGCCGGATGGAGCGCATCGTGTGCATGCGCTGACCGGCATCGAGCAGTTCAACGAACAGTTCGGCACCCACTACTCCGACGACGAAGTCAACACCATCGGCGGGTTGGTCACGCACCGGTTCGGGCGTGTGCATCGTGGAGAGAAGGTGCGGATTGACGACTTCGTGTTCGAGATTCTGCGCGGCGACGCCCGTCAGATCCACGTGCTGCGCGTATGGCGTGCACCGAATATGAACGTGCTCGACGGGAAATCGCGCAACCACCGCAACAACGATCACGACGACGAACGCGCCTGGTCCGGTTTGATCTCAATAATAGAGAACGCGCAGATACGCCCCTGATCCGGCCCTGACTTGCTTAAGCCGTAACACAGCGTGTTCACCTACGCGTCAGTTGCAGCAGCGGTGTGCCAGGCGGTTATGCAGGCGTTTTGCGCCTTTTTCGTGAAATGACGCGCGCCGGTCACGCTTTGTCTTTCGCTTACTTTCTGCCGACCCCGTAATCCATGGCCGACTCTTCGACTCCTGTCACCTCACGGCGCGGCTCCCAGCCCCTGCCGTTCTGGCATTACTTGGTCACGGCAGTCCTCGGCGCCGCCAACACGCTTTCGTTCGCGCCCACGCCGCACGGCGGCTGGCTGGAACTGATGATTTTCGTGTTGTTCTTCGCGTGGCTCACGCGCACCAGCGGCTGGAAAGGTGCGGCCTTGACGGGCTGGGCATTTGGATTCGGCAACTTCGTGACGGGCGTGTGGTGGCTGTACGTCAGCATGCATGACTACGGCGGCATGGCAGCCCCGCTGGCGGCTGTGGCCGTCGCGTTGTTCTCCACCATGTACCTCGCAATCTATCCAGCGCTGGCGGGCGTGGTCTGGTCGCTATGCGCGGGCCGTGCGCGGTATGACGACAATGAGGCCGACAACGGCTTTTCCGCTGCCGTGCCCGTCGATGAACCCCGCTTCGTGCCGACGTGGCACGGCGCGTTTGCGTTCGCGAGCGCATGGGCGTTGGGAGAGTGGTTGCGCGGCCTCGTATTCACGGGCTTCCCGTGGCTTGCCAGCGGGTATGCGCAAGTCGATGGCCCCCTGGCGGGCTTCGGATCTGTCGCGGGCGTGTACGGCGTGGGATGGGTGCTGGGACTCGTAGCGGCGTTGCTCGTGCAGGGGTTCCACAGCTTCAAGCACGGAGCAGCGAGCGGGACCTCGATGGGCGCGCGTCTCACGCCGTCCATCGTGGCGGTGCTCCTGGTTGCGTCCGGCATGTTGCTTTCGCTGGTCGAATGGACGACTCCGGCGAACGCGCCGCTCACTGTCAGGCTGCTGCAGGGTAACGTGAAGCAGGAGATGAAGTTCGAGCAGGAAGGCGTGGATCAATCGCTGGCGCTGTATAAAAAGCTGATCACCGAAAAACCTGCGGATCTCATTGTCATGCCGGAAACGGCATTGCCCATTCTTGCCGTCCAGGTGCCGCCTGACCTGGCGCTCGCGCTGCGCAATTTTTCCGATACAACCAACTCATCCATCCTGTTCGGCGCTATCGGCGTGACTGCTTCGGAAGGCCGCGTGACCGGCTACACGAACAGCCTGTTCGGCATCACGCCGAACCAGCGAGACGTGTACCGCTACGACAAACATCATCTCGTGCCATTCGGCGAATTCGTGCCAACGGGTTTCCACTGGTTCGTGGCGCTGATGGGCATTCCGCTCGGTGACCTCGGACGCGGCCCGCCAGTGCAGAAATCGTTCTTCGTGCACAACCAGCCGATTGCCGTCGATATATGCTACGAAGATATTTTCGGTGAAGAGATCGCGCGGACGATTCGGGAACAAGAAGCACCTGCGGGCATCCTGATGAACTCGACGAATCTTGCGTGGTTCGGCAACACCATCGCGCTGGATCAGCATTTGCAAATGGCCCGCATGCGTTCGATCGAAACCGGTCGTCCGATGCTGCGCTCGACCAACACGGGCACAACGGCGGTGATCGCGGCGAATGGCGCTGTAGTAGCACGGTTGCCGGTGTACACAGTCGGTTCTCTCGATGCCACCGTCCAGGGCACGTCCGGCCGCACGCCCTATGTCACGGGCGGCAACATGACGGTGATCCTGGTGTCGCTGTTGCTGCTGGCGTTCGGATTTGCGTTCACGCCGGGCAGGAATGGCCGCAACAAACCTGACGGCAATGGTTCCAAAAGTCCTGAGCTGGCCCGGTTCGCGATCCGCAAAGCCGTGCGAGCAGACGCGGATGCCGCGTGGGACATCCGCCGGGCGGCCGTGATGAGCGAATGCGCGAGCGCGTATCCGCTCGACCAGTTAGAGCAGTGGACCGGCGGTACGGCCTCGAGAGCATTCGCCGATGCGGTTGAAGAGCGTTTCCTGGTGGCAACCATCGAGCACGTGGCGGGCACCGGCATGATCAACCTGACCGGCAAAATCGATGCAATTTTTGTCCATCCGGCGTATATGAAACGCGGCATTGGTGCGGCAATGATGCGCGTCACCTGGAAACACTCGCGCGCTCGCCGGGACTCCGGGAACTCAAGCTCGACTCTACGCTGAACGCCGCGCCGTTCTATCGCTCCCTCGGTTTCGAAGGCGATGAAATCGCGCAATACCACTCGCCACGCGGCCTGACCATGGATTGCGTGCCAATGACGAAACGGCTCGACGGATAATCTCCGTTTTTACCGGCTGAATGGTCGATGAGTCCGCCGTTCATGCCCGGAAAGTCGCACAAGACCCTCATTCCCGCTAAAATTCAGCGTTTTAGCCCTCCGGTCGGCGCATTTTCCGGTCCGCTTCGAGAACTCGCCGGCCCACCGGCCCAAGGCCCAAGCTTCGAAGGCACGCTTCAAAGGCATTCATGCTCACTTTTCAACAAATCATTCTGACGCTGCAATCCTATTGGGATAACAAGGGTTGCGCGCTTCTCCAACCGATCGACATGGAAGTCGGCGCGGGCACCTCGCACGTGCACACGTTCCTGCGCGCTATCGGCCCGGAACCGTGGCGGGCGGCGTACGTCCAGCCGTCGCGGCGTCCCAAGGACGGCCGTTACGGCGACAACCCGAACCGCCTGCAGCATTACTACCAGTACCAGGTGATGCTGAAACCCGCGCCTGAAAACATCCTGGACCTGTACCTCGGCTCGCTCGAGGCGCTTGGCTTCGACCTGAAGCAAAACGACGTGCGGTTCGTGGAAGACGACTGGGAAAACCCAACGCTCGGCGCGTGGGGGCTCGGCTGGGAAGTCTGGCTGAACGGCATGGAAGTGACGCAGTTCACGTACTTCCAGCAGGTCGGCGGTATTGACTGCAAGCCGGTGCTCGGTGAGATCACCTACGGACTCGAACGGCTCGCCATGTATCTGCAGAAAGTCGAGAACGTCTACGACCTCGTGTGGACCGAATGGGAGGAGGACACGCCGAACGGCCGCGAACTTCGGCGCCTGACGTATGGCGATGTCTATCACCAGAACGAAGTCGAGCAGTCCACGTACAACTTCGAGCGCGCGAACGTCGACCTGCTGTTCACGTTCTTCAAGAGCTACGAAGCCGAAGCACAGAAAATGATCGAAGCGAAGCTCTCACTGCCCGCATACGAGCTCGTGCTGAAAGCCGGCCACACGTTCAATTTGCTGGACGCACGATGCGCGATTTCCGTGACGGAGCGCGCAGCGTATATCGGCCGGATTCGCGATTTGTCGCGTGCGGTGGCAAAGGGTTATTACGAGTCGCGTGAAGCGCTCGGTTTCCCGATGCTGGGCAATCCCGTACATGCCGCGGCCGGACTTGTTTCGGACGCACAAGGTGCCGCGAAGCCCGCGTGGGCGCCGGCGCTGAAGGTCGAGCGCAATATCGATCAGGTCTGACCAGAGCACGACCTAACAATGACCGAAACCAATCTTGCCTCGCTGCTCGTCGAGCTTCGGACCGAAGAACTTCCGCCGAAAGCGCTCGTGCGCCTGGGCACCTCGTTTGCCGAAGGCATCGTGCAGCGGCTTGCCGCGCGTGACCTGATTGAAGGTGAAGCGATCTTTGAAAAATACGCCACGCCGCGACGTCTCGCCGTGCTCATCAAGAACGTGCGCGTTGTCGCGCCAGAACGGCAAGTGCGCGAGAAAGTGCTGCCGGTTTCTGTCGCACTGGACAAAGACGGCCAGCGCACCGCGCCGCTCGCAAAGAAACTTGCGGCGCTGGGTTTCCCCGACTTCCCCATTGGCGACCTCGAACGCGCACAGGACGGCAAGGCCGAAGCGTTTTTCCTGCGCTACGCCGCGCCCGGCGCAACGCTTGCCGACGGCCTGCAGACCGCTCTGCAAGAAACGCTCGGCAAGCTCCCTATTCCGAAGGTAATGACGTATCAGCGGCCCGACGGTACCAGCGTGCAGTTCGTGCGGCCGGTGCATGGGCTGATTGCGTTGCATGGCCGTCATATCGTGCCGGTGAGCGTACTTGGCGTCGACTCCGGTGACACCACGCTGGGTCATCGCTTCATGTCGGAAGGAACTGTGGCGATTGGCAATGTTGACGATTACGCCAGCACGCTGCGCTCGAAGGGCAAGGTCGTGGCGAATTTCGACGATCGTCGTGAATCCATCCGCACGCAGTTGCAGGCATTCGCCCGCAAAGATCGCGTGGTGATGCCCGAGTCGTTGCTCGATGAAGTCAACGCGCTGGTCGAGTGGCCGGTCGTGTACCAATGCCGTTTTGACGAGTCGTTCCTGCAAGTGCCGCAAGAATGCCTGATCCTCACCATGCAGACGAACCAGAAGTATTTCGCGCTGACTGACGAGCACGGCAAACTGCGTTCGCGCTTCCTGATTGTGTCGAACATCGATACCGAAACGCCGGACGATATTGTGGAAGGCAACGAACGCGTGGTCCGTCCGCGTCTGGCCGACGCCAAGTTCTTCTTCGAGCAGGACAAGAAGAAACGCCTCGCCGACCGCGTGCCGCTGCTCGCGAGCGTGGTGTATCACAACAAGCTCGGTTCGCAGTTGCAACGCGTGCAGCGGCTTGAAGCACTAGCCGGCGAAATCGCGCCCATGATTAGCGTGAACGTGGCCGTCACGAAGCGCGCCGCCCTGCTCGCGAAGGCTGACCTGATCACGGACATGGTGGGTGAATTCCCCGAACTGCAGGGAACCATGGGCACCTACTACGCGCACCACGACGGTGAGCCGGAAGAAGTCGCGCTCGCGTGTTCGGAACATTATCAGCCGCGTTTCTCCGGCGATGAAACCCCATCAACCGGCGTGAGCAGCGCCGTCGCTCTGGCCGACAAGCTGGAAACGATCGTTGGCATCTGGGGCATTGGCCTGCAGCCAACCGGCGAAAAAGATCCGTTCGCGCTGCGCCGTCACGCGCTCGGCGTATTGCGCATCCTGCTGGAAAAGCGCCTTGCCATCGACTTGTTCGACTTGCTGCGTACCGCGTACAAGCAATTCGCCGACATGCCGCAAGTCGTGGATTCAACCGACGCTATCTACGCATTTTTCATGGACCGGTTGCGCGGCGTGCTGCGTGAGCGCGGCTTCAACGCAATTGAAATCGACGCGGTGCTGAGCCTGAACCCCACGCGCCTGGACGATATCGTCGCGCGTCTGGACGCCGTGCACGAATTCGCTGCGCTGCCCGAAGCCGCGTCGCTTGCCGCAGCGAACAAACGCATCTCGAATATCCTGAAGAAGTCGGCTGAAGGCGTGCCGGCCAGCGTGCAGCCTGCGCTGCTTCAAGAGGCGGCCGAGAAAGCGTTGTATGCTCAACTCGAGCAAGTCGCGCCGCGCGTGCAACAGCAACTGGCCGAACGCAATTACACGGAAGCGCTGTCGGCGCTGTCCGCCTTGCGCGATGCCGTGGATACTTTCTTCAATGACGTGATGGTGAACGCGGAAGATCCCGCGCTGCGAAACAACCGTCTGGCTCTTCTCGGCGCACTGCATCAGCAGATGAATTGCGTCGCGGCCATTTCGAAGCTTGCCGCCTGATGTGCCACACAATGCCGACCAACGCAAACAAAAAACTGGTGATTCTCGATCGTGACGGCGTGATCAACGTCGACTCCGACGCGTTCATCAAATCGCCTGACGAATGGGTTGCCATCCTCGGCAGCCTGGAAGCGATCGCGCGTTTGAACCAGGCCGGCTATCGGGTGGCGATTGCATCGAATCAATCGGGTATAGGCCGTGGTCTGTTCGACATGGCCGCGTTCAACGCAATGCACGAAAAGATGAACCGGGCGGCGGCGACAGTGGGTGGCCGCATAGACGCCGTATTTTTCTGTCCGCACACGCAGGAAGACGAGTGCGAGTGCCGCAAGCCGAAGCCCGGCATGTTGCAGCAGATCGTGGAGCGCTTCGAGATCGATCCTGCCGACACGCCCATGGTCGGCGACTCGCTGCGCGATCTACAAGCAGGCGCGGCGCTCGGCTTCGAGTTGCATCTGGTGCTGACCGGCAAGGGGCAAAAAACGCTGGCAGCGGGCAATCTTCCGCCGAATACGAAAGTACACGACGACCTGCGCCACTTCGCGCTCGACTTCCTCGCCGCACATCACGACTGACCTGATACCTGATACTTGACGCAGGGTTTTTTGTCACATCACATAAGACTTGTTCAAGCCGATGCGCTTCATTCGTTCGCTGTTGCTGATGGTTTATTTCGCGGTATATACGGTGCCGTACGCGTGTGCATGCTTTATCGCGTTTCCGTTCATAAGCGCTGAGAAACGCTACTGGATAGCGGCGTACTGGTGCAAGTCGTCAATCGTGGTGATGCGCTACCTGAACGGCATTCACTACCGGATCGAAGGCATGGAGAACCTCCCCAAAGGTCCGGCCGTGTTGTTGTCCAAGCATCAGTCCGCATGGGAAACGCTGGCGTTCCCCGCGTTGATGCCGCGGCCGCTCTGCTATGTGTTCAAGCGCGAGCTGCTGTTTGTACCGTTCTTCGGCTGGACCATGGGCATGTTGAAGATGGTGCATATCGACCGGCGTCAGGGCAAGGACGCGTTTGCATCAGTGGAGCGGCAAGGGCGCGAACGCATGGCCGAGGGCGCGTGGGTCATCATGTTCCCGGAAGGCACGCGTACGCGCGTGGGCCAGCAGGGCAAGTACATGTCAGGCGGTGCGCGGTTCGCGTGTGCGGCGGGCGCGCCGGTTGTCCCTATTGCCCACAATGCCGGGCACGTCTGGCCGCGGAAATCGTTTCTCAAATATGCGGGTATAGTCACAATGTCGATCGGTTGTCCGCTCGACACGACAGGCTTCACGCCGGAAGAAGTTAACCTGCGCGTGGAGCGCTGGATCGAAACGGAAATGCGTCGTATCGATCCAGACTCCTACGGTCCCGCCGATCGTTTCGTCGCTGAGACTGAATCAGAATCGAAGTCTCACGGCGCGGCTACCGGCCTGTGACCAGGGTGTCGTTATCATTTCGACCGTTTCTATCGTTAGTTTCATTACTTTTGTTTTTCCCGTCATTCTCGCGCCGCGTGCGCCAAGCTGAGCCGATGCAGAAGACTACCTCGCGACAGCGTCCCGCTGCCGAGCTCGACAACCCGCAACTCGACCTGCCGCTCAATCTTCCCAGTGAGCCAAGGCTGTCGAGTGCGGCGCCATCGCCTGCCATGTCGGGCACTGCCGCACCTGCTCCGGCCATGCCCGCAACATTGCGTGGCGATATCGCGCCGGCTGATACGACCGAGACCGCGAGCACGCCCGTGCCGCCCTTACGTGCGCCCAGTGCGCCCGACGGCGCGCGCAACCGGCAACTCATGCTCGGTTCGCAAATGCTCGATTACCGTTTGAAGCGTTCGTCGCGCCGGACGATCGGCTTCACTATCGACGGCGCCGGTCTTGCCATCACTGCGCCGCGCTGGGTGACTATCGGCGCAATAGAAAGCGCGATTGCCGAGAAAGAAAAGTGGATCTTCAAGAAGCTCACCGAGTGGCAAACGCGGGTGGAACAACGCGTGGTGCCCCGCATTGAATGGAAGGATGGCGTGCAGCTTCCGTATCTCGGGCAGACAGTCACCGTGATGATGACCTCTGCGCCGGGTACGACGGGCAAGAGCGCGACTCAACCAACCTTCGATACCGACAGTGGTGTGCTATGGCTCGGCGTTCCCGCACTGGCAGATGTTCAGTTCGTTCGCGAGCGTGTGCAACGCTGGCTGCATGTTCAGGCGCTGCAGGTTTTTGGCGAACGGCTGCCGGTGTACGCGGCCAAATTGGGTGTGGAGTTCAGGGCTTATGCGTTGTCTTCTGCTGCTACACGCTGGGGCAGTTGTTCCAGCGACGGCAAGATCCGCCTGAATTGGAGGCTGATTCATTTCCCTGTGCACGTCATTGACTACGTGGTCACGCACGAACTCGCGCATCTTCGCGAGATGAATCACAGTCCGCGGTTCTGGGCTACGGTCGAGTTGATCTTCCCGGACTTCCGCGAAGCGCGACATACGCTCAAGCATCATCCGCCCGAGTTGCTGCCGCTGCTTTGACGCCTGGTCGGCGCAGCGTGGTACGGAGCATCGCGCTGCGAGCGTTCGCGGTGAACAGGGCGAATTCAACCGGTCGTTGCAACATCTCGAAAT
>LGTG01000091.1 GCA_001190015.1 Candidatus Burkholderia crenata | reverse complement strand
ACATCCTGGGACTGTGGATCGAGAACACCGAGGGCGCGAAGTTCTGGATGAAGGTGTTCAGCGACCTGAAGGTACGTGGCGTGCAGGACATCCTGATCGCGGTCACCGACGGACTGAAGGGCATGCCTGAAGCGCTGGGCGCGGTGTTCCCGGCCACTACCCTGCAGACGTGCATCGTGCACCTGATCCGCAACTCGCTGGATTACGCGAGCTGGAAAGACCGACGGGCACTGGCGGCGGCCCCGATCTATACGGCGGCGAGCGCTGAGGCTGCTCAGGCCGAACTGGACACATTCGAACAAGGGTACTAGTGTGGCTCCCTAGTGTGGCTCCCGGGCGTCGCGCCTGGGACCGTATCATACCCTTCTTTGCGTTTCCGCCAACGGTGCGCAAGGTCATTTACACCACAAATGCCATTGAGAGCGTGAATGCCCAGCGACGCAAGATCGTCAAGACGCGAGGGCACTTCCCGACGGACGAGGCCGCGACCAAACTGCTGTGGCTGGCCTTGCGCAATATCACGGCTGACTGGAGTCGTGCAGCGCATGACTGGAAGGCAGCGATGAACCAGTTCGCGATCCTCTATGAGGATCGCTTTACCAGGATTCGTTTGTAAAATGCCATTCATGGCCTGCCAGATGGCAGGCTTTTATCCGCGTGCGCCCAGCATGGGCGCAATCTTGGAGGTGTAAGTCCTC
>LGTG01000090.1 GCA_001190015.1 Candidatus Burkholderia crenata | reverse complement strand
GCACCGTACGGCGCCGGGCTGGCGTGCCTGCGCACTGCCTGCCAAAACCACTCGGCGAACCCGCAATTCAGCAGCAAATTGCATGTGCAAACCTCTTGAACACTGCTTCGGTCGTCATGGCGGGGCGCTTTTCAACAGCCTGCTAAGCACGAGCGGCGCTTCACCGACTTTGACGACAAGATCATCGCGATGTACGCCCATGGCATGACGGTGCGCAAGATCCAGGGATTTCTGGCCGAGCAGTACGGCACCGAAGTGTCGCCGGAGTTCATCAGTTCCGTGACCGATGCGGTGATGAACGAGGTGACGACTTGGCAGGGCCGCACCCTTGAGCCGATGTATCCGGTGGTGTTCTCGACGCGCTGCGCGTCAAGATCCGTGAGGAAGGGCTGGTAGTACGCAACAAGGCAATCTATTTTTGGCGCTGGGCGTCCTGCCAGACGGCACACGGGACATCCCGGGACTGTGGATCGAGAACACCGAGGGTGCGGTGTTCCCGGCCACGACCCTGCAAACGTGCATCGTGCACCTGATCCGCAACTCGCTGGATTACGCGAGCTGGAAAGACCGACGGGCATTGGCGGGGGCCATCCGGCCGATCTATATGGCGGCGAGCGCTGAGGCTGCTCAGGCCGAACCGGACACATTCGAACAGGGTGAATGAGGTAAGCGATTCCCCACCGTAGTGGCTGCCTGGCGTCGCGCCTGGGACCGCGTCATACACTTCTTTGCGTTTCCGCCAGCGGTGCGCAAGGTCATTTACACCACAAATGCCATTGAGAGCGTGAATGTCCAGCTACGCAAGATCGTCAAGACGCAAGGGCACTTCGCGACGGACGAGGCCGCAACCAAACTGCTGTGGCTGGCCTTGCGCAATATCACGGCTGACTGGAACAGTGCAGCGCATGACTGGAAGGCAGCGATGAACCAGTTCGCGATCCTCTATGAGGATCGCTTTACCAGGATTCGTTTGTAAAATGCCATTCATGGCCTACCAGATGGCAGGCTTTTATCTGCCTCGCATACAAAAATTCAAACATTCCCTATTCAGTCGAAAAAAAGGCAGTTCCAACGCGAGTCGGAACTGCCTTTTTTCCAGCAACAATCGATCCTTTCGACTTCGAAACCTCCAGCCTCACCAAGGCTGGCGGATCAACCACTCGCTGCCTCAATCGTCCCCGTCATCACTATCATCGTCAGTGGTCGACGGTGCGGGCACGCCATACATCTTCATCAGTTCAGCCTTAAACCCGGCCAACGGTTTCCCCTGATCGTCGAGCAACTGATAAACATCCGCCAGTTGTTGCGGCCAGTCGTGAAGCTCGGTGGAGAAGATCTTCAACCGGGCGATGGTATCCAGCGCATCCTGCGACTGTCCGGCCAGCACCTGCAACATCGCATAACGTCGCAATACAGTTTCCCCCGGCAACAACGTCAGCGCCTGACGATGCATCGCGAGCTTGGTAGCGAGATCCTGGCTGTTCATCGGCAGCAACGTCGCGGCACCGTACTCACCCCAGGCGCGGAACAAGAACGACGGATTCTCACGGTATTGCTCAGCCGGCTGCGAGCCGTAATAGAGCACTTCCGACCGGTTGTAATCGCGCAAAATGGGATAAAGCGAAACCAGTCCAAGCACCACCAGCACAACGTACAGCCCATAGGAAAACGACCGCGACACCCACCGCACCGGCCGCGTCTCGAGCAAGCCGAAGATCAGCATCGCGGGCATCAGGAAAAACATGTACTGCTGCGGATACTCGACCAGCGCATGCATCATCAGCACGCCCAGCAGTGACAGCGCGAAAATCCGCGTCGGCGTATGCGGCGCCCGCAGCACGCGCACGAGCCAGCACACCATGCGGAACAACACGATCGCCACGCCCAGCAGACCGGTTTTCGCGAGCAAATCGATAAAAATATCGTGCGAGTTGTTCGCAATCTCCACACCGCCAAGCTCACGCACGAACTTGAACTGATGCAGCGGGAACTCCCCCCAGCCAACACCCAATAACGGATGCGTCAGGAACATGGTCCAGCCATACTTCCAGAGCGCAAGCCGCGGCGCGATCTGATTCGCGTCCTGCATCCGCTCCGCAGCCGATTGGCCAAGTTCAAGCTGAAAACGCAAGTTCGCCCAGCGAATCGCCGCGTTCACGGCGAAGAACAACATGAGCAGCACGATCGGAATCAACCACGCTCGAGTTTTGTTGCAAAAGGCACGACTTCCAGGTCCATCCGGGTCATCCGCCAAGGTCGAGCGGCCCTGAATGAAGGCCATCCAGAATCCCCCGACCACGATCACGTCCATCTGCAACCACGGCCCCCGCGACACGGTCAACGCAAGCCCTGCTGAAAATATCGCGGACAGGACGATCCATACGATCACCGGCAGACGTCGTGTCTGCACCAGATACAGCGCACCCGTCGTTGCGAATGCAATGTAGGTCGCGAGGTGATTCGTCTGCGCCATATTGCCGAACGGCCGCCGCTCCATCGCGACGTTATAGGCCACCACGAACGGCGAAAACTTCGACTCCATGTGGAACAACTGCACGACCTGGCAGAACACGGCGAACAAACCACCCACGATCAACGCCGCCGCACCCCAGCGCAGCGCCTTCTCGGCAAGACCAGCGCGTACGAAGCCATAACCGGTATGCACCGCGATAAACGATGCAAGCAGATAACCATCGCTAAGCCAGTTCATCGATGGCTGCGACACCGGCAACACAATCGTTTGCACGACGAGCAGAAAGCCGAGCACAAGCGGCATTAACGCGATGACCGGTGTCGCGAACGGCACTCGCGGTTCGGATAACCCCACGATCAATACCATTGCGCCGCCAAGCACCAGGAACAGCCCAAGCGCACTGAACTCGGCGTAGAAGGTCGGAATGGGATACGTGTGGTTGACGACCGTAAACGGAATCGTCAGCGCCAGACAAAGGACAGCAAGAGAAAGGTAGCGCACGATGTTTGAAGGCATGTGGGGTCGGGAACGTCGGCAACCGGCGCACTATATAAAAAATTACTCTTGCTGTGCGGCGCAGCGCATGAAATGCGCCGAAATCCGTGTCATTCGTGAAAATTCCGTGGTGGTTTAGGCAAAACATCGAGGCTGTCCGCAATCCGCGTGCTTGCTTACACGCGTCACGACGACGATTCATTGCGATTACGGTTTCGTGCGGGCAGCCTTTCAGCTTCGCTAAGCGCCTTTAGACTCGCTAAGTCCGGCATTCCGACGGTACAAGTTCCGACGGTACAAGATTAGGCGGCAACGTGGGTGCTTCCGAGGGCGATGGACCCGCGCCTGGCGCCGGCAAGGAAGACGCCGTTTTCGTGGCGGCAAAACATTTCCACGTGATCGATCCGGCCTGAACCGAGCCCCTTAGTCAGGACAGTTCGCGCCGTTGGCGTCTCGGCGTTATCCAGGGTTGAAGGCACAAGCACAAGCGTATTCGATCCGGCCGGCGCCACGCGCGTGGAAAACGCGATGGTGACTTGCCCGTTGGTGTCGTTGACATGAATCGACTCCAAGTTCCGGGTCCCCGGCAACGACGCATATCCAACCGCCCAGATCCGATCCGCTCATGGCGTTCCCCGCCACCGCCAACCGTGCCGACGACGCCAGCGACAAGCCCTCGCCCACCCGGCTGCGCGCCAGGTCCTGATAAGCCGGAATGGCATACGCCGCGACCACGCCGACAATCGCCAGCACGATCATCAACTCGATCAACGTGAAACCCATTCCGAAACGCTTTACCTTGCCGCACGTAATCAACCTTCGAAACCAAGCTTGGCTACTACTCGGACTACTTGCTTCATCTGACTTGCATACCGCTGCTGTTATTGCTGCTGCCATTGCTGAACTCCCAAAAATACAGACGAAGCGCCTGATTGCATAATGCAATCCAGACGCTTCGATCTTATCGAGCCCTACCCGGTCTCAACAGTCAGCCAAACGGCCAACGGTTGAACCGAAAATCAATGCGCGGCTTTCGCTTCTGCGGCCAGCACGCGTCGTCGAAAATACCAGCCGAAGCCCAGCACCAATACCGCACCCGCCAAGTGCGCAGTGTATTCGGCGCCGAGCAGGTTCAACGCGGGCCATCGATCGAAGAACGGATCGTCGATCATCAGGCCGCCTGCGATCCACCCGAGCAAACCGGCACCGAGCGCAATTACGATCGGGAATTTGTCGAGCAGCTTGAGTACCAGCGTGCTGCCCAACACGATCAAAGGAATGCTCACCAACAGGCCAAAGATAACCAGCGCTAGCCGATGTTGCGGATCGGCGGCCTCCGCGACGCCCGCAACCGCAATCACGTTGTCGAGGCTCATCACGTGTTAGCGGCGGTGCAAATCCGACACTAAACGGCGGCGTTGGGTTGAATAGAAGCGAAGTGACCAAGGGCCGTTGCTGTTAGCCCGTAGTTGTCGGCCTGCTCGTGCTCAGAATGAATCGTCGACATCGGTCAAGCGAGCGTTCACGGGAGGCGCGCGTTGTTCGCGCTGTAGCTCGTGCAGTGCGAGCTGGTAGTGCGTGCAGATCCGCTTGCGTAGATC
>LGTG01000089.1 GCA_001190015.1 Candidatus Burkholderia crenata | reverse complement strand
CTGCGACTGGAGATTCCGCGCGACCGCGACGGCAGCTTTGCGCCGATCCTGATTCCTAAGCACGAGCGGTGCTTCACCGGCTTTGACGACAAGATCATCGCGATGTACGCCCATGGCATGACGGTGTGCGAGATCCAGGGGTTTCTGGCCGAGCAGTACGGCACCGAGAAGTGTCGCCGGAGTTCATCAGTTCCGTGACCGATGCGGTGATGGACGAGGTGACGACTTGGCAGGGCCGCTCCCTTGAGCCGATGTATCCGGTGGTGTTCTTCGACGCGCTGCGCGTCAAGATCCGTGAGGAAGGGCTGGTACACAACAAGACAATCTATTTGGCGCTGGGCGTCCTGCCAGACGGCACGCGGGACATCCTGGGACTGTGGATCGAGAACACCGAGGGCGCGAAGTTCTGGATGAAGGTATTCAGCGACCTGAAGATACGTGACGTGCAGGACATCCTGATCGCGGTCACCGACGGACTGAAGGGCATGCCTGAAGCGCTGGGCGCGGTGTTCCCGGCCACTACCCCTGCAGACGTGCATCGTGCACCTCATCCTCAACTCGCTGGATTACGTGAGCTGGAAAGACCGACGGGCACTGGCGGCGGCCATCCGGCCGATCTATACGGCGGCAAGCGCTGAGGCTGCTCAGGCCGAACTGGACACATTCGAACAGGGTGAATGTGGTAAGCGATTCCCCACCGTAGTGGCTGCCTGGCGTCGCGCCTGGGACCACGTCATAACCCTTCTTTGCATTTCCGCCAGCGGTGCGCAAGGTCATTTACACCACAAATGCCATTGAGAGCGTGAATGCCCAGCGACGCAAGATCGTCAAGACGCGAGGGCACTTCCCGACGGACGAGGCCGCGACCAAACTGCTGTGGCTGGCCTTGCGCAATATCATGGCTGAATTCGCCGATCCTCTATGAGGATCGCTTTACCAGGATTCGTTTGTAAAATGCCATTCATGGCCTGCCAGATGGCAGGCTTTTATCCGCGTGCGCCCAGCATGGGCGCAATCTTGGAGGTGT
>LGTG01000088.1 GCA_001190015.1 Candidatus Burkholderia crenata | reverse complement strand
TACGGCGCCGGGCCGGCGTGCCTGCGCACTGCCTGCCAAAACCACTCGGCGAACCCGCAATTCAGCAGCAAACCGCATTCAGCAGCAAATTGCATGTGCAAACCTCTTGAACACTGCTTCGGTCGTCATGACGGGGCGCTTTTCAACAGCCTGCTAAAGGCACCGACATTAGTCGATACTCCGAGCGAGAACTCGACGCAGTTGCGAACGCGCTTAATTGCAGACCACGCAAAGCCCTCGATTGGAAGACACCAGCCGAGGCGTTTGAAGAGTTAATATTCGCAACCTAAATGATGGTGTTGCAACGACTGCTTGAACCTAAGTTGGTCTTGCCGGTTGATTCGATTTACGCGGCGACGAGTGCGGGCCGGATCTTCGGTGCGCCCACCATCCCCGGCAACGCGCTCAAATCGGTCAACATGCGCGCGACAATGGACGTTTGCGACAGCACCGTTCCAAAAAAATGGGTTGTCACTGCGTCTTCTATCAAGACGGTCGGAAAATTTTCCACATCGAGGTCATCGAAGCGATCAGCCTGGTTTTCGATGTCGATCCATGCAAAGCAGATGTCCGGATGGGCGTCGGCGAGCAGGTCGAAACCCTCGCGATAATTGCGGCACATCCCGCACCATTCGGCGCACAGGCAGGCGACGAGCAGCGTGCCGGCGCTGGTCAGGCGCTCGGCAATCTGATCGGCGTCGGTGTCGAGATTCAGCGCGGGCATGGTTCCTTGCGGTCCTTTTCGTCAGCCATTTATTGGGTTTGCAAGAAGTGGATTTTGTCGCGAATGTAGCATGGTGCCGAAAAATCAGCGTTCAAGCCGGGTAAAGCATCCTCCAGGCAACGCGCCAACCCGTCCTGACAATTCGAGTTGCAACAGCAAGCTTTGTAGCGTCGCACCGTCCATTTCGGTCCGCTCGGCAAGAATTTCAAACGTCGCGGGCGAGTGCCCGAGTGCATCGAGCAGACGTTCGGTTTCAGGATTGGCCAGTTTTATCGACGCTGATGCTCAGGACGCGCTCGCCGGCTTGCTACGTGCGGCGGTTCCTGATCCCGACGCGCTCTGAAGTTCCAGCGCGAATTCGCTCGTTGCCGATTCGGTGCTCGCTTCTTCCGCTGGACGCGCTTTCCAACGCCTTCGCGGCTTCGAAACGGGCGCTGCAGCTGCTTTGCTCTGAACCGGAAAACCGAACTCCTCAAGAATGATGTCCTCGGGCGTTTCCACAAGTTTCGCCCCCTGCTGGATCATCCGATGACACCCGCGCGACAGCGGCGCGTGGATCGAGCCCGGGATAGCGAATACGTCGCGCCCCATTTCGTTGGCGAGCCGGGCGGTAATCAGCGAACCCGAACGCGTAGCTGCTTCGACGATCAGCACGCCACTCACCAGCCCCGCGATCAGGCGGTTACGCTGCGGAAAATTTGCCGGCTTGGCTGGCGTGCCGAGCGGCCATTCCGACACGATCGTGCCGTTTTTGTCGCAATTTCGTGCGCCAGCGCGTGCTGCAGCGGCGGATAGACAAGATCCGCCCCCGTTACAATGACCGCAATCGTGCCGCCGGGATCGCTTAACCCTCCGCGATGCGCCGCGCCGTCGATACCCAGCGTGAGCCCCGACACAATCGCGAGCCCCGGCATCAGAAAGGGCCTGCGCGAAGCGGCGGGCGTCGTCAATGCCTTGCGGCGTTGCGCTCCGGCTGCCGACAATTGCAACCGCCCGGGCCTGAAGCAGGTCCAACCGTCCCTTGACATATAGCAACGGTGGCAGATCGGGCATGCTCAGGAGCGCTGGCGGGTACGCTGAATCCGCAAGCGTGACGATCCTGTTGCCTGGAACCGACGCCCACTCAAGCGTGCGCGCAAGGCATTCGTCGAATGGACCCAGTTCCGAGCGTGGCGGCGGCCCAAGTACAGCACAAGCCGCTTTCTCTCCGGCGATTGCCGCGAGCGCGCCGAATGACTGGTTTAGCACCGCCTGCGGCCCGCCGAATTCGGCAAGCAACGCACGCAGCGCGATGGGCGGTAAACCGCTCGCATTAGCTAGCCGCAGCCAGGCCGAAACGTCCTGCAAATCGGTTTCTCCCAGACAGGGCTTGGCGTCCGCCGTCGGCAACAGGAAAGGCGTCATGTTAGAATTTTCATATTCCGAAATACGAAAGGATTGTTGAAGGGGATTTTGTCAAAGGGCCTTGTTCCTGGCCTTTCGGACAACGCGTTGCCGCCCCGCGAGCGGCACTGAAACGACGTTGAAGCACCGCGTTTCGGCCCAATCATCTTCTCTACCGGCACTCTTTTACAACCTGGCCGAATGGCCGACTATCGCGCGCTGCGGCGTGCGTCGATAATCTGAATCATGGCTCTGCTCAACATACTCAAGTACCCGGACAAGCGACTGCACAAGGTCGCGAAGCCCGTAGAGGTCGTCAATGACCGGATTCGCAAGCTGGTCGCCGACATGGGTGAAACCATGTACGCGGCGCCTGGCATCGGCCTTGCCGCGACTCAGGTGGACGTGCATGAACGCGTGATCGTGATCGACACGTCGGACACGCACGACCAGCTTCAGGTCTTCATCAATCCGGAGATCATCTGGTCGAGCGACGTGAAGAAGGATCACGAGGAAGGCTGCCTGTCGGTGCCGGGCATCTACGACTTCGTCGAGCGGCCGGAAAAGGTGCGCGTGCGCGCGCTGAACGAGAAGGGCGAGACGTTCGAAATCGACGGCGAAGAGTTGCTTGCGGTGTGCATCCAGCACGAGATGGACCACCTGATGGGACGCGTGTTTGTGGAATACCTGTCGTCGCTGAAGCAGACGCGAATTCGCGGCAAGATGAAAAAGCTCGAAAAGGCGCTGTGACGGGTCGATTCACTAAGATGGATGCTGGAATTTGCAGGTTGCTGGATCGATGACTCAATCGCTGCGTGTCGTATTTGCCGGAACACCTGAATTTGCCGCTGCCGCACTGGCCGCCATTCACGCGGCGGGTTTTGATGTGCCGCTCGTGTTGACGCAACCGGACCGGCCCGCCGGGCGCGGTTTGAAACTGGCCCCCGGGCCGGTCAAGCGGTTGGCGGTCGAGCACGGTTTGCCGGTGGCGCAGCCGACCTCGTTGCGGCGCAATGGCAAGTATCTCGAGGAAGCGGCCGCCGCTATTGAACTGCTGAAGGCCACGCCGCACGACGTCATGGTGGTTACGGCGTACGGGCTGATCCTACCGCAGGAAGTGCTCGACATCCCGCCGTTGGGCGCAATCAACATTCATGGGTCGCTGTTGCCTCGCTGGCGCGGCGCGGCGCCCATTCATCGTGCGCTCGAAGCCGGTGACGCCGAGACGGGCATCACGCTGATGCAGATGGATGGGGGACTCGATACCGGTGCAATGATCCGGGAAGGCCGCATAGCGATCACGTCTACGGACACCACGGCCACGCTGCACGACCGGATGGCCCAGCTCGGTGCTGATCTAATTGTCGAAGCGTTACGGGATCTTGAACGGGACGGCGCCTTGCCCGCCACGCCGCAGCCGCTGAACGGCGCGACGTACGCCGAGAAGATCGCCAAGCACGAAGCGGCGCTCGACTGGCGTCGTCCGGTGAGCACGCTCGCGCGTCAGATTCGCGCCTTCGATCCGTTTCCCGGCGCGTTTGGAACGCTCGATGGCATTGTCGTAAAGATTTGGGCCGCAGAGCCGGTGGCACTGACGGGTGATGCCGATCCCGGCGTGATTGTGGAAGGCGGGGCGGAGGGTGTCTTGGTTGCGTGCGGTCAGGGCGGCTTGCGTCTCACGCAGTTGCAAAAGCCCGGCGGCAAACGACTGCCTGTACGCGAATTTTTTGCGGGATCGCCTATTGTTAAAGGGCAACGATTCGAACTTCGGGAAGTCGCGCCGGATGCCTGAAACGGTGTCTGCGTATTTGTTACGCCGTCGTTGCGACGGCTAAAACCAGCCAAAAAACATAGGTCCCGCAATGCTTGGAATCACCGGTTTCACGCTGTTTATCGTCGCCGTCATGTTGCTGAGCGTTACGCCGGGGCCGGATACAGCGTACATCGTCGGCCGAAGTGTCGCGCAAGGGCGTGGCGCGGGCGTGGTGTCGGCGCTGGGCAATTGCGCTCGGCTGCATTGTGCATACGCTGGCCTGCGCGTTCGGGCTGGCGGCATCGGTGACGGCATTTACTATCGTCAAGTTTGCGGGTGCGATTTATCTGATCTATCTTGGCGTGCAGCTGATCTTCGCCAAGCCGGCAGCCGCGAAAACCAGCGACAAGCCGAGCGAAGCGACCCGCGTTCGCGCCGCACCGAAGTCGCTCCAGCAAATCTTCACTCAAGGCTTCGTCACGAATGTGCTGAACCCGAAAGTGGTGCTGTTTTTCGTCTCGTTCATTCCGCAATTCGTTGCCGTCGACAGCGCACACAAAACCCTCGCCTTCCTCGCGCTTGGTTTTGTGTTCGGGCTGGTCAGCACCTTCTGGAACACGTTCGTGGCGTGGATCGCGGGCAGCGTGACGCAACGCTTCTCCGGCAAGCCCAGCGTCAAGCTATGGCTGGACAAGGTGGTGGGCAGTGCATTCGTTCGTCGGACTGGGCATCAAGCTGGCGACTTCACACAGGTGATTGAATTTTTCCGGGATGTCTTTATCTAACATTTTGCTTACAATCTGGGACCGGGCAATCGCGGGCAGAGTGTTTGGTCAGGCAAAAAAGGCCGCTTCGGCCGCTCGCGCTTATAAAGTGCATTGAATTGGGTGAGGAGTTCAAGACATGTTCAACTGGGTCAAAACGGCGATGCTGATGGCAGCGATCACGGCCCTTTTTGTCGTGATCGGAGGAATGATCGGCGGCAGCAAGGGGATGATGCTTGCGCTGATCGTCGCCCTCGCCATGAATTTCTTTTCGTACTGGTTCTCCGACAAGCTCGTGCTGAAGATGTACAACGCACAGGAAGTTGACGAAGCTAGGCCAGCGCGCCGCAGTTTTATCGGATGGTTCGCGAGCTCGCCACGCGGGCGCAACTGCCCATGCCGAAGGTGTATCTCATCGACGAAAATGCACCCAACGCGTTCGCAACCGGGCGTAATCCGGAGCACGCGGCTGTTGCGGCAACTACCGGTATCTTGCGAGTGTTGTCCGAGCGTGAGTTGCGCGGCGTGATGGCGCATGAGCTGGCGCACGTGACGCACCGCGACATCCTGATCTCGACAATATCGGCGACCATGGTCGGTGCTATCTCAGCGCTGGTCAACTTCGCCATGTTCTTCGGCGGCCGGGATTCCGAAGGCCGGCGCACGAATCCGATCGCCGCTATTGCTGTAGCCATGTTAGCTCCGTTGGCCGGTGCGCTGATTCAGATGGCTATCTCGCGGGCGCGGGAATTCGAGGCTGATCGCGGCGGCGCGCAGATTTCCAGCGATCCGCAAGCGCTCGCCAGCGCGCTCGAGAAAATCCACGCGTATGCCGCGGGCGTGCCGTTCCCCGCCGCCGAGCAGCATCCCGCTATGGCGCAGATGATGATCATGAACCCGCGCTGGCGGGTGGCGGAATTTCGAAGCTCTTTTCCACGCATCCGGCGATCGAGGAACGCGTTGCGCGCCTGATGGAGATGGCGCGAACCGGTCGGATGGAGTAATGGGAGTTGTCTAAGGCATAGTCATGGGCCCATCGCCGCATAAGCGGCGATAAGTCTTGTCACACCATGTCATAAACAGCGGGTTGCCTCCAATCCCGCCCCTTCGGCCAGCATTCCCGCCCCAATCTCAGACCCAAACCCCTCGCAAGTTATAATGTTTTGTTTGTGCGGACCGGCATCGGCTGGCTCGAATGCCTTCGCCCCGACATGATCGAAAAGCCTTCCCGACGCCGCGCCGTTTCATCGGCGGAAAGCAGCCGAGTGTCGTCCGACGCCCGGCTCGCCACGCTTCACCTTGCTCCCGATTCACTTGCGTTCCCGCTCGATGCCGCCGCGCAAGCAGTCGGCGCAGTGTGCGTGCCCGGTTCCGCGCTGCCCGCAGCAGACGGTCATTGCGGCAACACACGTGGCGGTATCGCGCGGGGCGACGCAGGACATTGCGTACCGCACGTTGCGGCGCCTCGCCGTGGCCGACGCTCTGCCCGCGAAACTGGTGCTCAAAGCGCCGCCGCATGTATCGAATGTCATGGCCTGCGCGTTCGCCCTTTTCTGGTGGACGACGAAACCCAAGCCGCTTACACGCCATTTACCGTTGTCGATCAAGCCGTCAACGCAATCGCCGCGCGGCGCGAATTCGCGTTTGCAAAGGGTCACCGTGTTGCGCTCGTTCTTGCGTGAACGTGAAACGTTACTCGCTGAGGTTCAAAGCGATCCGGTCGCGCGTTTCAACTCCGCATGGTGGATCGGACGCGGTAAAGCGCGGTCACCCGGACGAATGGGAAAACATCCTGGACGCCGGTAACCGGCAAGGGCCGCTTACGTTGCGTGTGAACGCACGGCGTATGAGCGTCGCGCAATATCTCGACGTCCTCAAGGCTGAGCACATAGAAGCCGCGGGCATTCATGCCGTGCGTCTCAAGACGCCGATGGCGGTCGACAAGATTCCCGGTTTCGCCGACGGCGTCGTCTCGGTTCAGGACGCCGGCGCGCAACTCGCCGCGCAGTTGCCGAACGCGCGCGGCGCATCCGAGAGAATCTGCAGCGCCTGAACGTGCAAGCGGAAACTCGCGTAGGCGATGCCGGCGAGCCGTCGGGCTGGTCGGACGGAGATCTGTTCGATCGCATTCTTGCTGACGTGCCGTGCTCGGCATCCGGCCTCGTGCGGCGTTATCCGGACATTCGCTGGCTGCGCCGTCCGACTGACATCGCCGCACTGGTCGGAGAGCAGCACTGCATCCTTTCTGCGCTCTGGCCCTTGGTCGCAACCGGCGGCGAGTTGCTCTACGTTACGTGCTCAATTTTCCCGGAAGAGGGCGAGTTACAGGCGCAGTGGTTTGGAGAGGTGCACGAAGATGCGGTACGATTGGACGCGCTGGGGCAATTATTGCTGCCAACCAGCCGCGCTAGCGCGGCTGGTTGGCAGATATACCGGACCCGGTCACGAACTCGCTGACGGACAATTCAGGCGAGGCGCAACGTACCCGTTCAACATTGGCGCGGGACACGGAAGCCTTTGCGGACCACGACGGATTCTTCTACGCGCGCTTTCAGAAACGGTGACGATCAAACGCTTTTTCCCGCTGCGGCTCGCGCTTGCCGGCCAGGCCGTGCTGGCCATGCTATTGAGCTTTGCGCTGTCGTTCATGCCCGTTTCGGCCGCGCAGGCCGATCCCATTGCTGTGCAGCGTGCGTCGCTGCAGGCGGACGGATCGGGCTGGAGTCTCGACGCCCGTTTCGCCTTCGATCTCAACAGCAGCCTTGAAGACGCCGTGAACAAGGGCGTGCCTTTGTATTTCACAACGGATTTCGATCTGTCGCGGCCGCGCTGGTATTGGTTCGACGAAGAACCGGTGAGCGTGTCGCAAAGTATCCGGCTTTCGTTTCAGCCCCTGACACGCGAATATCGTGTCTCCACGGGGGGCTTGCAACTCGGTTTCGCCACGCTTGAGGAAGCGCTCGCGGTCATCAAGCACGTGACGTCGTGGCACGTGATCGATCGTAACCAGGTCAAGCCCGGCGAGACATATAACGCTTCAGTGCGCATGCAGCTCGACATTGCACTGATGCCCAAGCCGTTCCAGATCGACGCGGTTAACAACCGCGACTGGAATCTCTCTTCCGACTGGAAGCGTTTTACTTTTACGGCGGCAACCAGTGCTAAATAAACTACGCCGCCGACCGTTACGCCGCACGAACATGACGGGCCTCGTGGTTCGGGTGCTCGTGACAATGGTCGCGCTCACGGCCATTCTGCTGCTCGTGATGCTGGCTCTGGCTAGCGCGAACACCACCGAGTTCTTCGATCGTTATTACCAGTGGCTGTACGCCGCGAATCTCGCGGTGGCGGTCGTGCTGATACTGATCGTGATCGGGCTGCTGGCGATCATCATCACCCGGGTGCGGCAGGGCAAGTTCGGCACGCGGCTGCTCGCGAAACTCGCGTTCATCTTTGCGCTCGTGGGTGTAGTGCCGGGCGCGATCATCTACGTGGTGTCGTATCAGTTCGTGTCACGCAGTATCGAGTCATGGTTCGACGTGAACGTCGAAACCGCGCTCACGTCCGGGCTGAATCTTGGGCGCGGCATGCTGGATGCATCGTTGTCCGATTTGCAGAACAAGGGCCGCCTGATGGGCGACCAGCTTGCAAGTGCCGATCCGACCAGCCTCACGCTCACGCTGTTGCGCTTGCGCGATCAGTTCAATGTGCAGGACGCGACCATCGTCGAACCGGCGAGAAGCGGCTCCGGTACCGCGCCCGATGTACGCGTAGTGGCGCAGGCATCGAGTAATTTCGCGGCGCTCGTGCCTGACGATCTGCCAACTCCGCTGCAACTGAATCAGGCGCGTAGCAGGCCGTACGGGGCTATTGAAGGCGAGGTCGATGGCGATTCGAGTCAGACCGGGCCAAAGGGCGCATTGAGGCTGCGGGTGATCGTGAAGATCCCCGATAGCTCGACCACTGAATTACAGCCGGCCGAACGTTTCCTGCAGATCGAACAGCCGGTCAGTACCGGGCTCGCCCGCAATGCCGACGCGGTGCAGCGCGCGTATCGCGAGTATCAGGAGAAAGCGCTCGGGCGCACCGGCTTGCGCAAGATGTATATCGGCACGCTGACGCTCGCGTTGTTCCTCGCCACTTTCATTGCGATGATGCTGGCGCTTGCACTCGGCAATCAGCTCGCGCGGCCGTTGTTCTTGCTCGCGCAAGGCACAAAGGAAGTCGCCGAGGGCGACTACACGCCCAAGCGCGAAGTGAAGTCGCGTGATGAGCTCGGTTTTCTCACGCAGTCGTTCAACGCCATGACGCGGCAATTGTCCGAGGCGCGTGCAGCGGTGGAGAACAACCGGATCGCGCTCGAACATTCGAAGGCGTATCTCGAGAGCATTCTCGCGAACCTGACCGCCGGCGTGTTCGTGTTCGACCGGCAGTTCCGATTGACCACGGCGAATCGCGGCGCCGAGCGAATCTTCCGGCAGCCGTTCAATGCGTCGCTGAATCTGCCGCTTGAACAGATCGGCGTGCTGTCCGAGTTTGGTGCGATGGTGAGAAAGGCATTTGCAGATCGCGATGCAGCCGCGAGCGGCAGCGGCCGGCCCATTGGTGACCGTGAGCACTGGCAACAGCAGCTTGCTGTACCTGTGGCCGGCGAGACTGATCCTCTGACCTTGCTGGTACGCGGCACGCAGTTGCTGACCCTGACCGAAAGCGATACCGACGACGCCGAGACAACTGGCTACGTAGTCGTATTCGACGATATCTCCGACGTCATCTCGGCGCAGCGTTCGGTCGCATGGGGCGAAGTAGCGCGGCGGCTCGCGCACGAGATCAAGAATCCGCTGACACCGATCCAGCTGTCAGCGGAACGATTGCAGATGAAGCTGGCCGACAAGCTTGCTCCCGCCGATGCCGATGTGCTCAAGCGCGGCGCGACCACCATCGTGAACCAGGTGCGGGCGATGAAGCAGATGGTCGACGACTTCCGCGAATACGCGCGTACGCCGCCGGCTGTCCTGGGCAATCTGCAGCTCAATGATCTCGTGACCGAGGTGCTGACGTTGTATGGCATTGAAGAGGGCAAGAGTCATATCACCGTGGAGCTGACAAAATTGCCGGTGATTCGTGGCGACGCCACGCAGCTTAGGCAGGTGATTCACAATCTCTTGCAGAACGCGCAGGATGCGGTGGTCGATGTTGCCGAACCGCGCGTGCTGCTTGAAACGAAGACAGTAGAATATGGCGACCCCGATGCTTCCGGACATGCCCGCGTGGCGGTGCGGTTGACGGTATCGGATAACGGTCCTGGTTTTCCCGCGCGAATTCTCTCGCGTGCGTTCGAGCCTTACGTGACAACGAAGGCCAAGGGCACGGGTCTGGGTCTTGCAACGGTGAAGAAGATCGTCGACGAGCATGGCGCGCGCATCGACATCCGCAATCGTTCGAAGACCCCTGACGGGATCGAAGGCGCGCAGATCTCGATTCTGTTCCTGCAACTCGCGGACGATACCGCCGAACTGGGCGCGACACCGCCCTCGGCGGCGGCGAGTCACGGAACAACAAAAGCATTAGCAGACAAGGGCAGCGTAAATGGCAACCATCCTGGTGGTAGACGACGAAATGGGTATCCGGGAATTGCTCTCGGAGATCCTGAGCGACGAAGGTCACGTGGTGGAGACGGCAGAGAATGCGCAGCATGCGCGGGAGTACCGGTTGCGGCAGGCGCCGAATCTCGTGTTGCTCGACATCTGGATGCCCGATACCGACGGCGTGACGTTACTGAAAGAGTGGGCGGCGCAGGGCAAGCTCACCATGCCGGTGATCATGATGTCGGGCCATGCGACTATCGATACGGCGGTTGAAGCCACGAAGATTGGTGCGCTCAACTTCCTCGAAAAGCCGATCGCGTTGCAGAAATTGCTCAAGGCGGTCGAGCAGGGTCTTGCTCGCGGCACGGCCGCTGCGCCAATCGCGAACGCGGCCACGCGGCCAGCTTTGCCGTCGAGCGGTTCGACCGTGCCAGCTTCTGCTGCGTTGCCGGTGGCTGCGTCGTTGAACCTGGCGGGTGGCGATGCTGGCGCGCTGGGTGCAGCAGAGCCGGCGGGCGCGACGGCGTCCATCTCCTTCGACATTCCGTTACGCAATGCCCGCGATGCGTTTGAGCGCGCATACTTCGAGTATCACCTGGCGCGTGAGAATGGCAGCATGACGCGGGTGGCGGAAAAGACGGGACTGGAGCGTACGCACTTGTATCGCAAGCTCAAGCAACTTGGCGTGGATCTGGGCAAGAACAAGAGCGAGGCTTGACTGGCTCGGGTTCCAGGATCGTTACAGTAAAAAGGTGCCAAAAAGCACTTGAGCGACATAATCCCTTTTGATATAGTTTTACTTTTCGTGGCCCGGTAGCTCAGTTGGTAGAGCAGCGGATTGAAAATCCGCGTGTCGATGGTTCGATTCCGTCCCAGGCCACCACGGTTGCAAAAAATGCCCGGAAACCGAAAGGTTTCCGGGCATTTTCTATTTTTCTATTTTGTTTTCGCTCGCACTGGACGCCAACCTATCCCGAGCCTTCTCCGCCGGGTCAACCCCCAACCAAGAGCGAATGCCTCCTTCATGATAAAATCCTTGGTTATTCAAAGACTTGGCTAAGATAGAAGGCGCGCTGCGACCTCTCCTGAACGTTAGCCAACTCGCGCATCCCCTCTTCTCCATTGGAGTTTCACGGTGACTCGGACAGACGCTAAAGACAGCGCACTGGTGCTGTTTTCCGGCGGCCAGGATTCGGCCACATGTCTCGCCTGGGCACTCGATCGCTTTACGACCGTCGAGACGCTCGGCTTCGACTATGGTCAGCGCCATCGCGTGGAACTCGAATGCCGGGAAGGTTTTCGGGCATCGGTGAAACAGCAGTTTCCCAAATGGGCAGAACGCCTCGGCGAAGATCACATGATCGACCTGTCCTTACTCGGCGCCATCAGTGACACGGCCATGACGCGCGAGATCGAAATTGAAGCCAGCGCGAACGGCTTGCCCAACACCTTCGTGCCTGGCCGCAATCTCATGTTCATGACGATTGCTGCCGTCATTGCCTATCGGCGCGGATTGAAGGTGCTCGTCGGCGGCATGTGCGAAACGGATTTCTCGGGCTACCCCGATTGCCGCGACGACACCATGAAGGCGTTGCAAGTCGCCCTCAACCTCGGCATGGACAGCCGCTTCCTGCTCGAGACACCGCTGATGTGGCTCGATAAAGCCGACACCTGGCGCCTGGCCGAACAGCTAGGCGGCGAGGCGCTGGTGGAACTGGTGAGCGTCGAGACGCACACGTGTTATGTCGGCGAGCGCGCCGAGTTGCATGAGTGGGGTTTTGGCTGCGGCCAATGCCCGGCATGCAAGCTGCGCAAGCGCGGCTACGAAGCCTACAAGTCGGGTGAGCAAGTCATCACCGAACCGGTCTGATCATGACGTACGTAGTAAAGGAAATTTTCTACACGTTGCAGGGCGAAGGCGCAAATGCCGGCCGCCCGGCCGTGTTCTGCCGCTTCGCCGGCTGTAATCTCTGGTCGGGGCGCGAGGAAGATCGCGCGGACGCCGTCTGTCAGTTTTGCGACACCGATTTCGTCGGCACAGACGGCGAGAACGGCGGTAAATATCGCACGCCTGCAGAGCTCGTCGCCATGATCTCGTCGCAATGGCCGGAAGGCGAAGCACACAAGTTCGTGGTCTGTACGGGCGGCGAGCCCATGCTGCAGATCGCCCCGCCTTTCGTTGATGCCCTGCATGCAGCCGGCTTCGAAATGGCGATCGAAACGAACGGGTCGCTGCCGGTGCTGGACAGCATCGACTGGATTTGCGTGAGCCCGAAAGCCGGCGCGCCGCTGGTCGTGACGAAGGGCAACGAGTTGAAGGTCGTCGTGCCGCAAGGCAATCAGCCGCTGGCCGACTACGCAAAACTCGACTTCGAGTATTTCCTCGTTCAACCCATGGACGGCCCGTCGCGCGGCATCAATACGAAGCTCGCTATCGAGTGGTGCAAGCGGCATCCGCAATGGCGCCTGTCCATGCAGACGCACAAGTACCTGAACATCCCCTAACGCGAATCAAGCCCAAGCTGAGCCGACGTGCAGACGATTACCCGAAAACTTGAATTCGATGCGGGCCACCGCATTCCCGATTACCGTAGCCAGTGCCGTAACCTGCACGGTCATCGGTATGTGTTGGAAATCACGCTGCAAGGTGAACTCGTCGAAACGGAAGGCGCGCCGGATCGCGGCATGGTAATGGACTTTGCCGACGTCAAGGCGCTGGCAATGGAGCATCTCGTCAACAAGTGGGACCACGCATTTATCGTCTATGAACGCGACGAAGTCGTGCGAAGTTTTCTCGAGAAAATGGCAGACCACAAGACCGTCGTGCTGGACCGTATTCCTACCGTTGAAAATCTCGCTGCCGAAGCGTTCCGGATTCTGTCAGGCGTCTACAACGGCCACTACGGCGTCGATCTGAAGTTGAAACGCGTGCGTCTCTACGAAACGCCGAATTGCTGGGCGGACGTCGAAGGCGTCTGACGCTTCAGCGGTTTCAGTCTCCATGGCTGGCTCCTGCCAGCGCTCTTTTGTCACGGTATGATTTTTGGACAAGCAGCACATTTTTTGCTGCGGCGCATTCAACAACATAGCCCTCCTACTGGGGCGAAACATGCCTGTCAGCCATTCCGCCGTGCGTGACCTACCTGGGACCACGCGATGAGCACCTACACCAATCTCCTCAAACAGCGTTTCACCGAATCCGGCACCTTGTACGGCCTGTGGCTGTCGCTCGGCAGCGGGCTGAAGTCGTGGCGCATACCGGTTGCGACTGGCTGTGTATCGACATGGAGCATTCACCGAACGACAGCCATGACGTTGTCGCGCAACTTCGTGCAATTGCCGCCGCGCACTTGCTGCCGACCGAGCCGATCGTCCGCGCGCCGGCGCATGAAGGCTGGCTGGTCAAGCGCGTGCTCGACGCGCGCGCGCACGCTGATGTTCCTGAACGTGGAAACGGCGGAAGAGGCGGCACACGTTGTGCGTCTCACGCAGTATCCGAACGCCGATGCCCGCGATGGCCTGCGCGGCGCCGCCGGCGCGGTGCGCGCAGCGGCGTTGGGTTGAATAGAAGCGAAGTGACCAGGGGC
>LGTG01000087.1 GCA_001190015.1 Candidatus Burkholderia crenata | reverse complement strand
ATGCCGGGCGGTGTGGCAGGGGTACGGCCTTATGGTCGTACCCTATGCCGATTTCAAGAGCGACGGTTGGACCCGTCGCAATATGATTTTGGGTACAGGCCAGTTCGCAAGTCGGGAAACGTTAACGCCTCGATCGCTTGGGTTGATTCAAACGATTGAGTGACAACGTTCAGCACAAAAGCCGCGCCCGGTTTCAACCTCTTGGGTCAGTGGAAGTGCGGCTGGGCAGGCTCGGCGTCTTCCGGCATTTCCGCATGGACGATTTCCCCGAGCGGATCCGCATACAGCGGCACGCCGCAATCGTCGCAATATTCCGGCTCGAAACGGCTGGTGTGCCGGCGCACGTCGGTCACGCCCGAGCGCTTCAGCAGCGCAACGATCTCTTCCACCGGACCATCCGCGCCTTCCAATTCGGCCGCTTCTTCTGCTGCGCCAATTTCACCGTTTTCCCGTCCGTAAAGTGGCCAAACGACGCCATAGATCACGTCGTTGCTGCCACGGCTCGTAAAGCCGATCCGGTATTCGTCCACGCGTTGCTCCCCGAACCCGGCAATCACGGCGCGCAACTCGTCAGGTGCTGTTCCGAGCGTGTCGAACAGGTAGCGAACGGCGGTGCGGACCGAGTGAGGCCGGACCTGTTCGTCGGCGTTGCGGCATGCCGAATAGTAGGCGTCGGGCAGCAGGCACTCGAACTCGCAGCCGGGCAGGATGGCGGCAAAACTGGCGCCGCCTTGCGTTGCCCAATTTTCAAGGCACTGGCCGCGTTCGATCCGGGTGCCACCGGCTGTTTTCTCTTGCCATCGGAACAGCGGTGCGCCCGAGGGCACAATGGCCATCGCAAGCAAAAAGCGCGGATCGGCGAGGATGGGTGAGGTTTCGGGCAAGTCACCTAGATTGAGACGTTTGAGACGTGCCGGGGCGTGGCCGAGGACAGTCTGTATGAGTTGCTGCGCAACACGTGCGGTTTCTACATGATGGCGCGGCAACTGGTCGATGCTATAGAGGTACGGCGCGACCGCCACCTTGGCGCCTTCCGCGAGCACATGTGCTCGCAGTTGAGTACGCAATGCGTCGACCACATCGGCCTTGAGCGGCCCGGAAGGGATCGAATAACGCGTCCATGCCAGTACGGGTGCCGCGATCAGGAGCGCTTCGTGCGGGACGCCATCGATCTCGATCGCGAACGATTCGCTTTGTGTTTCCGCCATATCGGCGAGCGCACCGTATGCGTCCGGGAACTTGAGTTGCAAGTGGTCGAGTGCGGCATCGAGCGCAGTCTGATTGCCGTTGCGAACAATTTTCCCGAGAAGCGTGTCGAGGCGCGCTTCCCAGAACCGGTCTTCTATACGGCTGCCCGATGCGAACAGTGAGAGCGAAAGACCGACGAGCTTGTCGGCATCCGGGGGAAGTCGTTTGGCGATTCGCGAGCGCATAGGAGACAATTATCAGATGACAATCTTAGATTGTAGTCGCTATGAGTCCGCTTGGACCATATTAGTGCACGGCCTTTTTCTCTGCGACGCTGGTTTTGCGCCTTCTCTCTCTGTTACCAGCGGAAATGGCACCACTGAAATTCTTTTCGTGAACCTCTTGCGCGAGGGAGAAACGGGCACTAGAATCCCATCCCTTAGCTTCACTAAGAAGCGAAGGAACGTGAAAAAGTGCAGGTGGTGTTTCGTTTAAGAGGACGCCGCAGAGCCAAGCAGTACGGGCTTCGCAGCGAATCGGAAAGTCGAGGTTAAGGTAAAAAAACCTGTTGACGAAAAGCGAAAAGTAGGACATACTTCCATTTGTGTGCTGAACGGCAGCGCCGTAAAATGGCAGGGTCTGGTCGGATTTGATACTGCGGTTTTAGTGGATGTTCTTTAAAAACTAACAGCCGATAGGTGTGGGCGCTTGGTATTTCGCTGAAAAGCGTGGTGGTGTTTCTTCGAAAGTGCTGCCGTGAAGCGAAAGTATCAAGTCTCACACTAGTATTAAGGTAGGTTTTGAGCGTCTTTTCAGAGATGGAAGGATGGGAGGAACTTGTCAATACGTTGAGTGGGCGACCTATTCGCAAGAATAGAAAACAGTAATGGGTATTGAACTGAAGAGTTTGATCCTGGCTCAGATTGAACGCTGGCGGCATGCCTTACACATGCAAGTCGAACGGCAGCACGGGAGTAATCCTGGTGGCGAGTGGCGAACGGGTGAGTAATACATCGGAACGTGTCCTGTAGTGGGGGATAGCCCGGCGAAAGCCGGATTAATACCGCATACGATCTACGGAAGAAAGCGGGGGATCTTAGGACCTCGCGCTATAGGGGCGGCCGATGGCAGATTAGCTAGTTGGTGGGGTAAAAGCCTACCAAGGCGACGATCTGTAGCTGGTCTGAGAGGACGACCAGCCACACTGGGACTGAGATACGGCCCAGACTCCTACGGGAGGCAGCAGTGGGGAATTTTGGACAATGGGGGAAACCCTGATCCAGCAACGCCGCGTGTGTGAAGAAGGCCTTCGGGTTGTAAAGCACTTTTGTCCGGAAAGAAAACTTCCTGGTTAATAGCTGGGGAGGATGACGGTACCGGAAGAATAAGCACCGGCTAACTACGTGCCAGCAGCCGCGGTAATACGTAGGGTGCGAGCGTTAATCGGAATTACTGGGCGTAAAGCGTGCGCAGGCGGTTCGTTAAGATAGATGTGAAATCCCCGGGCTTAACCTGGGAACTGCATTTGTGACTGGCGAGCTAGAGTATGGCAGAGGGGGGTAGAATTCCACGTGTAGCAGTGAAATGCGTAGAGATGTGGAGGAATACCGATGGCGAAGGCAGCCCCCTGGGCCAATACCGACGCTCATGCACGAAAGCGTGGGGAGCAAACAGGATTAGATACCCTGGTAGTCCACGCCCTAAACGATGTCAACTAGTTGTTGGGGATTCATTTCCTTAGTAACGTAGCTAACGCGTGAAGTTGACCGCCTGGGGAGTACGGTCGCAAGATTAAAACTCAAAGGAATTGACGGGGACCCGCACAAGCGGTGGATGATGTGGATTAATTCGATGCAACGCGAAAAACCTTACCTACCCTTGACATGGTCAGAACCCTGCTGAAAGGTGGGGGTGCTCGAAAGAGAACCGATACACAGGTGCTGCATGGCTGTCGTCAGCTCGTGTCGTGAGATGTTGGGTTAAGTCCCGCAACGAGCGCAACCCTTGTCCTTAGTTGCTACGCAAGAGCACTCTAAGGAGACTGCCGGTGACAAACCGGAGGAAGGTGGGGATGACGTCAAGTCCTCATGGCCCTTATGGGTAGGGCTTCACACGTCATACAATGGTCGGAACAGAGGGCTGCCAACCCGTGAGGGGGAGCTAATCCCAGAAAACCGATCGTAGTCCGGATCGTAGTCTGCAACTCGACTACGTGAAGCTGGAATCGCTAGTAATCGCGGATCAGCATGCCGCGGTGAATACGTTCCCGGGTCTTGTACACACCGCCCGTCACACCATGGGAGTGGGTTTTACCAGAAGTGGCTAGTCTAACCGCAAGGAGGACGGTCACCACGGTAGGATTCATGACTGGGGTGAAGTCGTAACAAGGTAGCCGTATCGGAAGGTGCGGCTGGATCACCTCCTTTCTCGAGCTCAACGTTTCAAAGTGAAGTGCTAAAGCGCTCACGCTTATCGGCTGTAAGAAGACAGGCTAAGGGTCTGTAGCTCAGGTGGGAAAGCACCTGCTTTGCAAGTAGGGGATCGTCGGTTCGATCCCGTCATCCTCCACCAATCATCAATGCACAGTACTCTTAAACGAAGAGTTTAAATAAAGAGTGGTGCGTATTGGCGATTGAGCCAGTCAGTAAGCAGCTTAAAGCATAGCGCTTTAAGTTGTGCTGTCGTTCTTTAACAATCTGGAAGAAGTGGTAAGGGTCATTTGAAAGCGCCTAGAGATGGGCGTGATTAAGATGATCAGGGTTGTGATTGTATCAATGTATGAAAAGGTGATCGAAAGATTGCTTTGGAATACGGCGCAACACGGATACTCAACCTATAGCGGGGTGAAAGAGTTTCCACGGATGCTGAGTTTCGGTTCGGTGTAGGTGGGATGCTCGGAGACACACTCGTTATAGGGTTAAGCGAACAAGTGCATGTGGTGGATGCCTTGGCGATCACAGGCGATGAAGGACGCGGTAGCCTGCGAAAAGCGACGGGGAGCTGGCAAACGAGCTTTGATCCGTCGATGTCCGAATGGGGAAACCCGGCCCTTCTGGGTCATCCTGAGCTGAATACATAGGCTCAGTGAAGCGAACGCGGTGAACTGAAACATCTAAGTAACCGCAGGAAAAGAAATCAACCGAGATTCCCAAAGTAGTGGCGAGCGAAATGGGATCAGCCTGTACTCTTTAGCACGACCGTTAGCCGAACACTCTGGAAAGTGTGGCCATAGCAGGTGATAGCCTTGTAGGCGGAAGCGGATGTGTGGAACTAGGTGTACGACAAGTAGGGCGGGACACGTGAAATCCTGTCTGAAGATGGGGGGACCATCCTCCAAGGCTAAATACTCGTGATCGACCGATAGTGAACCAGTACCGTGAGGGAAAGGCGAAAAGAACCCCGGGAGGGGAGTGAAATAGATCCTGAAACCGCATGCATACAAACAGTCGGAGCCTTTGCGAAGGGGTGACGGCGTACCTTTTGTATAATGGGTCAGCGACTTACGTTCAGTAGCAAGCTTAACTGATTAAGGCAGGCGTAGCGAAAGCGAGTCCGAATAGGGCATTCAGTTGCTGGGCGTAGACCCGAAACCAAGTGATCTATCCATGGCCAGGTTGAAGGTGCGGTAACACGTACTGGAGGACCGAACTCACTAATGTTGAAAAATTAGGGGATGAGCTGTGGATAGGGGTGAAAGGCTAAACAAACTTGGAAATAGCTGGTTCTCTCCGAAAACTATTTAGGTAGTGCCTCGTGTAGTGTATCACCTTCGGGGGTAGAGCACTGTCATGGTTGTGGAGTCCGTTGCGGATTACTACGCCATAGCAAACTCCGAATACCGAAGAGTGCAATCACGGGAGACAGACATTGGGTGCTAACGTCCGGTGTCAAGAGGGAAACAACCCAGACCGCCAGCTAAGGTCCCCAAATATTGCTAAGTGGGAAACGAAGTGGGAAGGCTAAAACAGTCAGGAGGTTGGCTTAGAAGCAGCCATCCTCTAAAGAAAGCGTAATAGCTCACTGATCGAGTCGTCCTGCGCGGAAGATGTAACGGGGCTAAGCAATATACCGAAGCTGCGGATGCGAGATTTATCTCGCATGGTAGGAGAGCGTTCCGTAAGCCTGTGAAGGCGCATTGAAAAGTGTGCTGGAGGTATCGGAAGTGCGAATGCTGACATGAGTAGCGATAAAGGGGGTGAAAAGCCCCCTCGCCGTAAGCCCAAGGTTTCCTACGCAACGTTCATCGGCGTAGGGTGAGTCGGCCCCTAAGGCGAGGCAGAAATGCGTAGCTGATGGGAAGCAGGTTAATATTCCTGCACCATTGTTAAATGCGATGGGGGGACGGATCGCGGAAGGTTGTCCGGGTGTTGGAAGTCCCGGTCCTTGCATTGGAGAAGGCGCTTAGGCAAATCCGGGCGCGGAATTCAAGGGTGTGAGGCGAGCCGCTTAGGTGGCGAAGCAATCGGAAGTGGTTCCAAGAAAAGCCTCTAGCTTCAGTTTAACAAGACCGTACCGCAAACCGACACAGGTGGGCGAGATGAGTATTCTAAGGCGCTTGAGAGAACTCGGGAGAAGGAACTCGGCAAATTGGTACCGTAACTTCGGGATAAGGTACGCCCCTGTAGCTTGATGCGCCTGCGCGCAAAGGGTGAAGGGGTTGCAATAAACTGGTGGCTGCGACTGTTTAATAAAAACACAGCACTCTGCAAACACGAAAGTGGACGTATAGGGTGTGACGCCTGCCCGGTGCCGGAAGATTAAATGATGGGGTGCAAGCTCTTGATTGAAGTCCCGGTAAACGGCGGCCGTAACTATAACGGTCCTAAGGTAGCGAAATTCCTTGTCGGGTAAGTTCCGACCTGCACGAATGGCGTAACGATGGCCACACTGTCTCCTCCCGAGACTCAGCGAAGTTGAAATGTTTGTGATGATGCAATCTCCCCGCGGCTAGACGGAAAGACCCCATGAACCTTTACTGTAGCTTTGCATTGGACTTTGAACCGATCTGTGTAGGATAGGTGGGAGGCTATGAAACCGGAACGCTAGTTTCGGTGGAGCCGTCCTTGAAATACCACCCTGGTTTGTTTGAGGTTCTAACCTTGGTCCGTGATTCGGATCGGGGACAGTGCATGGTAGGCAGTTTGACTGGGGCGGTCTCCTCCCAAAGTGTAACGGAGGAGTACGAAGGTACGCTAGGTACGGTCGGAAATCGTACTGATAGTGCAATGGCATAAGCGTGCTTAACTGCGAGACCGACAAGTCGAGCAGGTGCGAAAGCAGGTCATAGTGATCCGGTGGTTCTGTATGGAAGGGCCATCGCTCAACGGATAAAAGGTACTCTGGGGATAACAGGCTGATACCGCCAAAGAGTTCATATCGACGGCGGTGTTTGGCACCTCGATGTCGGCTCATCTCATCCTGGGGCTGTAGCCGGTCCCAAGGGTATGGCTGTTCGCCATTTAAAGAGGTACGTGAGCTGGGTTTAAAACGTCGTGAGACAGTTTGGTCCCTATCTGCCGTGGGCGTTGGATATTTGAAGGGGGCTGCTCCTAGTACGAGAGGACCGGAGTGGACGAACCTCTGGTGTACCGGTTGTCACGCCAGTGGCATCGCCGGGTAGCTATGTTCGGAAGAGATAACCGCTGAAAGCATCTAAGCGGGAAATTCGCCTTGAGATGAGATATCCCTGGAGCTTCGAGCTTCTTGAAGGGTCGTTCTAGACCAGGACGTTGATAGGTCAGGTGTGGAAGTGCAGTAATGCATTAAGCTAACTGATACTAATTGCCCGTAAGGCTTGATCCTATAACCAGTGTGTTTTTGCGATCAAAGTTGGCGCTTTAGCGCTTACTTGAATCCCACCCCCGAAGGGGCAGGCAATCCGTATTCAGGTTGAGATCAGTGTTGTGCCAACAAACACAACCCAAAGCAACACCAGTAACAACGAGGCGCTCGCAAGAGTGAACTCGACTATTTCTTCCCCAGATTGGTTGTAACGCCCCAACGCGATACAATACCCGCTTATGCCTGATGACCATAGCGAGTTGGTACCACCCCTTCCCATCCCGAACAGGACCGTGAAACGACTCCACGCCAATGATAGTGCGGATACCCGTGTGAAAGTAGGTAATCGTCAGGCTTCCTCATTCGCTGTCAGCAGCACCGCAGCTAAACAAAAACCCCACCCCGAAAAGGTGGGTTTTTGCGTTGTGCGCCGAGCATGCGCAACAGCTTGGGGGGTGTAAGTCCCCTGTCCAACCTGATGGCGGTGTGAAGGACTAGCGAAACGCAAGTGCATCGTCGCGAGGCGGGGTCTGAAGGAAAGCGTGTAGCAAAGCCGCGACCTGACGAACAGAAATCGGATGTGAGGCCTACCCAGGCGGACGAGCGAGCAATGGATCGCGAAGTCCATAACCAACCATCAAGGGCTGGGATGGTAAATCCGGCAGGTGTGCGGTGAAGGCGGTTGAGCTTACCTCGGGAGGCCTTGCCGGGTGTCCTGGACTCAGGACTGAGCGGTTCGCAAGGACCGCTGAGCGCCCGACAGGAGTCAGCAGCGGGCATATTAGGGCGGCGACGCCTGAAGGCCCAAACGGAAAGGAGCGGCGAGTAAGCCGGAGAACTCGACATGGGAGCGCAGCAGAAAACGCATCGCGTCCTTGGCGCTGGAGGTCTTAGCGGCTGTGCAAATCCGACATTAAACGGCGGCGTTGGGTTAGCGAAGGGACCAGGGGCCGTTGCTGCTAGCCCGTGGTTGTCGGCCTGCTC
>LGTG01000086.1 GCA_001190015.1 Candidatus Burkholderia crenata | reverse complement strand
ACACCCCCAAGCTGTTGCGCATGCTCGGCGCACAACAAAAAACCCGCCTACGGCGGGTTTTTTGTTGGTGAAACAATTTCTGTTATTTCGGCTGCGCGCGCAGCTTTAAATCAAAGACACACCGGCTCCGCTTCAAGCTCGACCGCGAAACGCGCGTGCACGTCGCGTTTGATTGCGTCGGCGAGTTCGAGGATTTGTGCACCCGATGCACCGCCGCGGTTCACCAGAACTAGCGCCTGCCGGTCGTGCACGGCGGTGGCTCCGATCGCACGGCCTTTCCAGCCGCATTGGTCGATCAGCCAGCCGGCGGCCAATTTGAACTGCCCATCCTGCTGTCGATACGACACCAGTTCCGGCTCAAGCGCCTTCAACGCATTGAATGCTGCTGCGTTCACCACCGGGTTCTTGAAAAAGCTGCCGGCATTCCCGAGCACCCGCCAGTCGGGTAACTTGGCCTGACGCACGGCGACGACAGCATCGAAGATAGCCTGCGGATTGTTCGCGCCGCTGGTCTCGAGTACGCGCGCGATATCCGCGTAATCTGCTCGTGGCGTCCACGCTTTCGGCAAACGAAAAGTCACCGATACGATCACAAAACGTCCACGTCCTTCCTGCTTGAAAAAACTGTCGCGGTAACCGAACGCACACGCTTCGCGATCAAATTGCCACGTTTCGCCCGTCGATAATTCAATCGCCCGCAAACGCTCGAAGCGCTCGCCCATTTCCAGCCCGTAGGCGCCTATGTTCTGGATCGGCGCCGCGCCCACCGTTCCGGGAATCAGCGCAAGGTTTTCGAGCCCGGGCAAGCCTTGCGACAAGGTCCACGCGACGAATTCGTGCCAATTCTCCCCCGCGCCGGCTTCTACAAAAACGGCGTCATGATCTTCGTGAATCACGTGACGGCCGCGCAGTTCCACAAGCAACGCAACACCATCGAAATTGCGCGTCAGCACGACGTTGCTGCCACCGCCGAGTACCAGTTGCCGCATGCCACTTAGCCGGGCGTCGCGAGCAAGCGCCGGGATCCGCGCTTCTTCCGTCAGCCGAACGGCATGCTTGGCGCGGACGTCGAAACCGAACGTGTTATGCGCGAGCAGCGGGTAATCGAAGAGAAGTTGGAACTCGGACATTGAGCAGGCGCTGGTCAGGATCGGGGGTGGCCTTGGGCAAACCGGGACGGCATCGGTAGAATGACGTAGGCCCGTGATTATAGCGAGTGCGTGCGAGCCTTACGCCACGTCACGCCTCGCCTCAACGAAGGGGAATGCAGATGCCATCGTTTGACGTCGTCAGCGAAGCAAACATGATCGAGGTGAAAAACGCCATCGAACAATCGAACAAGGAAATTGCCACGCGCTTCGACTTCAAGGGTTCGGACGCGCGCGTCGAGCAAAAGGATTGTGAACGGACGCTTTTTGCCGACGACGATTTCAAGCTTGGCCAGGTCAAGGACGTGGTGTTGTCGAAGCTCGCGAAACGCAATGTGGATGTGCGTTTTCTCGATTACGGCAAGATCGAGAAGATTGGCGGCGATAAGTTGAAGCAGGTCGTCGAGATCAAGAAGGGTGTAACCGGCGATCTGGCGAAGAAAATCGGCAGGATAATCAAGGACAGCAAGATCAAGGTCCAGGCCAGCATTTAGGGCGACTCGGTGCGCATCAACGGCACGAAGCGCGACGACCTGCAAAGCGCTATTGCGTTGCTGAAGAAGGACGTGACGGATACGCCGCTGGACTTTAATAATTTCTGCGATTGAGCGTGGTGTTCGCCAGGCGCCTGAATTTGGCTAATCGGCAGTCGGGAGTTGAGTTGTTGTTGATCTGCAATCTGCAGTTAGTCCCATTTTGGAACACGCTGCTGAAGCAGGAAAAACACTCCATTTGCCAGTTTGATCGCTGCGAGACTGTGAGTAAAAGAAAGCCGCCTTCAGGGCGGCTTTCTTGCTTTCGCTGCACGCGGTTCTACGGCGTTTTATTCAACCACTTCAGCCGCCCACTTCTTCTCCCCGATCCGGCTTTCCTTGCCATCCAGCAGCTTCTTGATATTGCCGCGATGCCGCCAGATCAGCAGCGCGCTCATCGCTGCAACAGCCAGCGAGATACGGCTGGGGCCGAAAAGAAAGACATCGAGGAACGGCGCAAACACCGCCGACACCAGCGCCGCCAGCGACGAATACCGGAAGAAAAACGCAATGATCACCCACGTCAGCAAGGTGGCCAGCCCCAGCACCGGGTCGATGGCGAGCAGCACGCCCGCTGCCGTCGCTACGCCCTTGCCGCCCTGAAACTTGAAGAATATCGGGAAAAAATGCCCGAGAAACACTGCGATGGCGGCCAGCGCGACAGCCGTGGAATTAAGCCCGAACCGCGCGCCGAAATGCACGACGAACCACACGGGCAGCCAGCCTTTTAACGCATCGCCTAGCAGCGTCAGAATGGCGGCCAGCTTGTTGCCCGTACGCAGCACGTTCGTCGCACCCGGGTTTCCGGAACCGTACGAACGCGGGTCGGCAAGACCCATGGCCGAACTGACAACCACCGCGAACGAGATCGAACCGATCAGGTAAGCCACCATAGCGACAATCACATTGTTCATTGACTTCTTCTTATCTTCGGGAACAGAAACAAAAGCGGGTGCAAGACTTCAGGACGCCCATTTTAATCGACGCTCGCGCAACTCACGGACGGGCGAATTCAACCGGTCGTTGCAACATCTCGAAATTTGGAGATGTTAAATGGGGCGACCGCGGAGTTGGGGCTCGCAACAA
>LGTG01000085.1 GCA_001190015.1 Candidatus Burkholderia crenata | reverse complement strand
AAACTGATTGACACCTGGCCTGCCCGGCGATGGCATAATTTGCCTCCCGGTTTGTTGCGAACTCCAGCTCCGCGGTCGCCCCATTTAACACCTCCAAATTTCGAGATGTTGCAACGACCGGTTGAATTCACCCGTTATCCGGTCGGAAGTCGGCCTGCGGCTCGGCGACGTGCTCGAGCAATCCGACCAGCTTGCCGCTGATGTGTTTATCCGCGGCGAGATAGAAAACCTGCTTGCCTTCACGCTCGGCGCGTACAATCTGCGCCGCCCGCAATAAACGCAGGTGGTGGCTGACCAGCGACGCCGACAATCCCAGCGATTCCGCTATTGCCCCCACTGCGCAGCGCCGCTCGACGCACGTCAGCACAATCCGCAAGCGCGTGGGATCGCCCAGCAGGCGGAACAGGTCAGCGAGCGAAACAACCCGCTCATCGGTTGCCACAAAGGGAGGGGACAAAATAGATCAGAAAACATTTGAACAAGTGTTCATATATTACAGAAATGAATCCAGGTGCGTCAACGCAAAATTCGTGATCAGCGGCGAACGTGTGTAAAAATGCGGCGTTTGCATTCGATTTTCCTCAATGGATACAGTTTTTGCGAGTGGCTTCGCGGCGCATCGCGATGGCCGCCTCACCGAAGCGGAACGCGACTATCAGGCCGCGCTTGCCGCAGAGCCCTCCCACGTCGGCGCACTTCATCTGCTTGGCGTGCTGCGCCATCAACAGGGCCAGCACGCGGAAGCAGCCGAACTGGTGCGTCGCGCGGTGGACTTGCGCCCCGCCGACGCCGGTCTGCAGCTCAACCTTGGCAACGCGCTGAAAGCACTGGGCCTGATCGACGACGCCATTGAGCGATTCCGCAACGCGCTGCATCTGCAACCCGATTTTTCGCTTGCGCAGTACAACCTGGGCAATGCGTACGCGGCGGCGGGCCGCCACGAAGACGCCGCCGACGCCTTCGAAAAAGCGCTGCGCCTGCAGCCCTTGGACGCGGCTATCTGGAACAACTTCGGCAACGCGCTGCTCGGCATGCGCCGCTATGAAGAAGGCGCGAAGGCATTCCGCCGGGCGCTGCAAATCCGTCCCGGCCACGCGGGCGCGCACAACAATCTCGGCATGGCGCTCAATACGCTTGAGGACACCCACGCTGCAATCGAGCAATTCCGCGCCGCTATTGCCGCCGAACCGAACTATGTCGCAGCGCATTTCAATCTGGGCAATCTCCTCGATGCCGTCGGCCGTCCGCACGAAGCCGTGCCGGTGCTCCAGAAAGTGCTGCGCATGCACCCGCAATTCGTGCCGGCACATTTCGGCCTGGGTCATGCGCTTGCCGCTATCGGCTCGCATGAGGCAGCATTGCCGCAATTCGAGCGCGCGGTCGGGCTCGATCCGAAGTACGGCGTTGCATGGCTTGGCCTTGGTAATGCGCATCTGGCGCTCGGTGCACACAAACCTGCGCTGCGTGCCTTCGACCAGGCTTTGCGCCTCGATCCCGGCCTTGTCCCGGCAAATCTGAACCGGGCGCTGACGCTGCTGGCACTGGGCGATTACACGCGTGGCCTCGCCGCCTACGAATGGCGCCTGCGTACCCCGGGCAGCATCACGCTGCCCTCCTCAAGGCCGAGCTGGAAAGGCGAGCCGATGCCGCGCCGGACGCTGTGGATCCGCGCGGAACAAGGTTTCGGCGATACCTTGCAGTTCGTCCGTTTCATCCCCTTCGCGGCCAAGCTCGTCGGACAGATTGTGCTGGAAGTGCAGCCGGAGCTCGTCGCGCTGCTGGAGCCGGTGGCGCACACGGCGGGCGTCTTGCTGATGAGCCGGGCTAATGCAACCACCCCCGTCGATGCAGACGCGTTCTCGCCGTTGCTAAGCTTACCGCTGGCGCTGGGTGTATCGAATGCCGAGGAGGTACCGGCACGCACGCCGTATCTCGTGGTACCGACTGCGTACCGGAAGAAGTGGCGCGGCTCGCTCGGCGGTCAGTCGAAACGCAAGTTGGGTATTGCATGGTCCGGGCACATTCAGCCAGGCGAAACACGCTCGGCGCCGCTTGGCCTGCTTGAACCGCTGTTCAGGCTGAAAGGCATCGACTGGATTGTGCTGCAGCCCGCGCTGACAGACGAAGAGCGCTCGTTCCTCCATACCCATCCGCGCGCGCGCTTCATTCAACGGCTCGAAGGCAAGCTCGAGAATTTCGCTGATACAGCCGCGATCGTGGATCGGCTGGATGGTGTGGTATCTGTCGATACCGCCCTCGCCCACCTGACCGGCGCGCTGGGAAAACCGTTATGGCTGATGCTGCCGTTCGCCGCGGACTGGCGCTGGGGTATCGATACCGCATCAACCCCGTGGTATCCGAAAGCCCGCTTATTCCGGCAACCGAAACCCGGTGCATGGGACGACGTGATTGGGCGCGTGGCGAGCGCAATAGGAACTTCGTAAAGCGAGAGCAGCTTCAAAAATCCCTCGCCCATTCGCGAGGGATTTTTAGTTTCAAAGCCCGCAAGATCAGACGGTCTTGTACTGACACCGCGCTTCCGTAGACCGATACAGAACGAGCGTTGCAATCAACCCGCAGACCGCGGCAACGGCCATCCACGCGCCCGGCGCCGCCTTGTTGCCAGTCACATGAATCAGGTACGTGGAGATAGCCGGCGTGAAGCCGCCAATAGTCGTTGCCAGGCTATACGCCAGCGAAAAGCCTGTCGTACGTACTTCGACCGGCATGACTTCGGTGAGCGCCACTACCATTGCACCGTTGTAGCTGCCGTACAGGAACGAAAGCCACAGTTCCACACCAAGCAAGCGCAGGAACGACGGATCAGCAACTAGCCACTGCACGGCCGGATATGACGTGAGGATGGTCAGGATCGTGAAGAACAACAGTACCGGACGACGTCCGACGCGATCGGAAATCGCACCGGAAAGCGGCAGCCATACGAGATTCGACAAGCCGATGAACACCGTCACCACCAGCACATCGATGGAGGAAAGCTTCAGGATTTCCTTGCCGAAGGTCGGCGTGTAGGCCGTGATCATGTAGAACGACACGGTGGTCATGATGACCATGCCCATGCCGGCAAGCACCACGCCCCAGTTCGAAATCATCGACTTCATGATCTCGGCCATCTTTGGATGATGCTTGCGGGCAAGGAACTCCTCCGTTTCCCGCAGCGAACGGCGAATGATGAACAGGAACGGCACGATCAGGCAGCCGATGATGAACAGCACACGCCATCCCCAGGCGGTCATCTGGTCGGGCGGAAGGATGCGGCTCATGCCCACACCGATCAGCGCAGCGAACACTACGGCCACTTGCTGGCTGCCGGATTGCCACGAACAGTAGAAGCCCTTGTTGCCCTTGGTTGCGATCTCGGAGAGATACACCGAGACGCCGCCGAGCTCCACCCCGGCCGAAAACCCTTGCAGCAGACGCCCGAGTAACACGATGATCGGAGCCAATACGCCGATAGTCGCGTAGCCCGGAATCACCGCGACCAGCAAGGTGCCGATGGCCATCATGGTCAGCGTGAAGATCAGGCCCTTGCGCCTTCCGTGATGATCGATGTACGCGCCCAGCACAATTGCGCCGATCGGTCGCATCAGGAAACCGGCGCCGAATACGGACAACGCGAGCATCAGCGATGCAAATTCGTTACCGCTCGGGAAATAGGTCTTGGCAATGGCCGAGGCGTAATAGCCATAGACCATGAAGTCGTACATTTCGAGAAAATTGCCGCTGACAACGCGGAACACGGACTTCGCCTTCGACTCGTTCGCGGGCGTTGCATGTGACGGGCTGGACATGACTATCTCTAAAAACGGTGGCCGGATTCCGCTGCTGATGCGCCGTGGATCGACCAGATGTTGACGACGACCGGATAGCACTGCACCGGATGCCTGTGTAAGCTTCGCCGTGCTCAAACCGGCGAAAAATGCTCAAAATGATGCGAACGCGCGTCGTATAACCCTTATCAGCGTTAACCATAGTCACGCTAAAACCATGCACGAAGCAAATGTTACAGTGGGAAAGTGAAATTCGCTTACTCGGAAAATCGCGTATGTGCGTGTAAAAGCACATATAAATTTCATTATATATGTCTATCTATCAGCCTACATTTCATGACGCATCATATGGCCCTTCAGACTGCGGCCAGCGACGTCTGCCGACGCACAGCTCATCGCGGGCAGCATGCACGCGCAAAGTTGGGGGCGAATTCAACCGGTTGTTGCAACGTCTCGAAATTTGGAGATGTTAAATGGGGCGACCGCGGAGCTGGAGCTCGCAACAAACCAGGAGGCCAATGATGCCATCGCCGGGCAGGCCAGGTGTCAATCAGTTTGAGACGAAGCAAGCGTTCTGGAAATTTATTGCCGAGGGAATGGAAAGTGACGCTGCGGCGCTGGCCTGCGGCGTGTCACAATCGTTGGGTCCGCGATGGTTTCGCGAAGCCGGCGGCATGCCGCCGATTGAGTTGGTGCCTCGCTCGGGCCGATACCTATCATTCTCAGAACAGATTGCGCTGCTGTGGG
>LGTG01000084.1 GCA_001190015.1 Candidatus Burkholderia crenata | reverse complement strand
CGGTTTGTTGCGAGCTTCAGCTCCGCGGTCGCCCCATTTAACACCTCCAAATTTCGAGATGTTGCAACGACCGGTTGAATTCGCCCTTGCCGGGTAATCGTAAGCAGCGGCAATCCGCAGCATCACGAAACAAGCTGAAGCCGACAATTACGCCCTCTTCCTGTTTGCTCGCGGCGTGAGCGTCTCCGATCTCGTGATCGAGAACAAAAGCCTTAATATGTACCAGAATCGCCCGTAACGTGGCCAGCATCGTGCAGCCCGAACCTGACGAATCACTGATACTGATACTTTTGCTTACCATATGGAACGATCACTGCTGGCCTTCAATGCTTTTGGCCTCGATACGCAAGCGTCGTTCACCAGCAACGTACGGCAACTTCAGGCCACCTTTTTTCCCGGCTCGTGTGGTTTCATCGATGCGGAAACTGCGCTTCATGAACTGGTCGGCCTCGCGCGCTTTCGGGTGTACCGACGCCTGTGGCTCTATTGAATCATCTCGATGTTACAAATCATGCAGAAGCACCGCCAGTTATCTCAAAATTCAGTACTAGAAACCAAAACGCTTCGCCGGTATTATCGCCGGTTCAGTCAATCGACTGGCCGGGCTGAAGCTCTGTTAGAGTCGGACCGCAGTGCTATTGCTGAAACGTGACGGCACTGTAACTACATGTAACGATTCGCGAGCAGGATCAGTATTTGCTACGCAGCGTGTAATGTCTCGCTAATCGGGACAGGCCAACCCGGGTTCAACGAGTCTATGGAGGTAACAATGAAGAAAGTGTCCCTGGCAGTCTTGTTTTCCCTGAGCGCAATGACCAGCACAGCATTCGCACAATCCGATCAGGGCGTCACGATGAGTACCGATCCGGCCAAAATCTCCGATATTGAGCAGCGCGCGCAGGACCTGCAGGCACGCCAGTCGAACATGCAGAACGAAATGCCGATGCACAAGGCCACCACGCATCACAAGAAGTCGGGCATGAAGCATTCGAAAGGCACGGCCGAATAAGCGATCGGGCGTACGCATCGCAACGGCCCGCAAACGTTAGCTGTTTGGCAGACCGTTCGACAAAAAAGCTGGCTACGACGCGCAAAGCGTTGTATCCGGCTTTTGTTCGTGGACGACGACTTCAGGCGACGATGCCGGCAACGATACATCGCCGATACTGCGTATGCTACATTCCGCGTCGATAAATTGAATCGCACCCGTGTGCGGAGGATCGTATGAGCAACATCCAGCTGGATATCGAATGGACCGAAGCAGCATCACGCAAGATTGAAAAACTGATGCCGCGTAATGCAAAAGACAAGGACGCGTATCTCGCGCTGCCGCCCGTTGAGTGCCTGCCCATGGAAGGCGACGTGCTGTTTTTCGGCCCGGACGGCAAACAGCAGCCGTTCATTGTGGCCGAGCGCCAGTATCACCATGACGGCGACGCCGACTGGACCATCATCCTGATCCTCGACGTGCCGCACGAGACTCACTGAAGCACTGAGCCGCGCGAACGCATCGACGTCCGCGTGTCTCCATTTCAGCCGCTCAGAGCTTCGCCATTACGTTGATTTCGCCGTGTTCGATCAGGTCCGGCAGTGTTTTGCCCAGCGCCTGGATGTGCGGCGTCTGATTTGTGGGCGAATTCAACCGGTCGTTGCAACATCTCGAAATTTGAAGGTGTTAAATGGGGCGACCGCGGAGCTGGAGCTCGCAACAAACAACCGAGAGGCCAATGATGCCATCGCCGGGCAAGCCAGGTGTCAATCAGTTTGAGACGAAGC
>LGTG01000007.1 GCA_001190015.1 Candidatus Burkholderia crenata | reverse complement strand
AACCTTGCTGCCCAGACGACGGGCTCGCCGCACGGTGCTTGGCGCACCAGTTGCAATCCGGCGCTCAACATTGCGCTGTCTAATCGTTACTTTCGGTTCTTTGGACTTCTCTCGGTTGACCCGTCAGCCGGGTAACCGATCCGAACCGCCGTGTACGGACCCGTACGCACGGTGGTGTGGGAGGGGTCGGGCCGCGGACCTGCCCCTATCCCGATTAACACCTCCAAATTTCGAGATGTTGCAACGATCGGTTGAATTCGCCCCGGCAAAGCGCTTGGGATTGACGTCAGATTGCGGCTTGCAGGCTCTGTGGCCGGGAGTCAACGCCGTCAAGCCCGAAACCCGTGCCAGCGAGCCTCTGCGCTATCATTAAATCTTTCGCTCTCAAAAATGGCGCGCACAGCCGCGCGAACAGCTCCGGAATGACACACCCCGATTACCTCAAGAAAGTCCTGACCGCGCGCGTCTACGATGTCGATGTCGCCCGCGAAAGCGAGCTCGAACCCGCCCGCAATTTGTCCGCGCGGCTGCACAACTCGGTCTACCTGAAGCGCGAAGACAACCAGCCGGTGTTCTCGTTTAAGATTCGCGGCGCGTACAACAAAATGGTACAACTCTCCGACGATGTCCTCGCACGCGGCGTGATTACGGCATCGGCGGGCAATCATGCCCAGGGCGTCGCTTATTCCGCCACCCGGCTTGATTGCAAGGCGGTGATCGTGGTGCCGGTCACCACGCCGCAGGTCAAGATCGACGCCATGCGCGCGTTCGGCGGCCCGACTGTGGAAATCGTCCAGCACGGCGAATCGTATAGCGACGCGTACGGCCACGCCGTGAAGCTCCAGGAGGAACGCGGCCTGACTTTCGTCCATCCGTTCGATGACCCCGACGTGATTGCGGGCCAGGGCACCGTTGCGATGGAAATCCTGCGCCAGCATCAAGGCCCGATCCATGCAATCTTCGTCCCGATCGGCGGCGGCGGGCTCGCCGCAGGCGTCGCGGCTTACGTAAAGGCCGTGCGCCCGGAAATCCGGATCATCGGCGTGCAAGCCATCGATTCATGTGCGATGAAGCAATCCATCGCGGCAGGCGAGCGCGTCACGCTGGCCGAAGTCGGGCTGTTCGCGGATGGCACGGCGGTAAAACTGGTTGGCGAGAAAACCTTCCGGCTGTGCCGCGAATTGCTCGACGAGGTCCTCACAGTCGACATTGACGCCCTCTGCGCCGCGATCAAGGACGTTTTCCAGGACACGCGCAGCGTGCTGGAACCATCGGGAGCGCTGGCTGTTGCCGGTGCAAAGCTCTATGCCGAGTGCGAGGGGCTGGAGGCGCAGACGCTGGTCGCCGTTACGTCCGGTGCGAACATGAACTTCGACCGCATGCGCTTTGTGGCCGAACGGGCCGAAGTCGGTGAAGCGCGGGAAGCCGTGTTCGCGGTGACCATTCCAGAAGAACGCGGCAATTTCAAGCGGTTTTGCGAGCTGGTCGGCACGCGTAGCGTAACCGAGTTCAATTACCGGATCGCGGATGCTCTCGCCGCACACATCTTTGTCGGCGTGCAAATCAAGACGCGCGGCGAAGCGGCGCAAATGGCGAACGCGTTTATCGAACACGGGTTTGCCACGGTCGATCTCAGCCACGACGAACTGTCGAAGCAACATATCCGCTACATGGTCGGTGGCCATTCGCCGCTGGCGCAGGACGAACGCCTGCTGCGTTTCGAGTTTCCGGAGCGACCGGGCGCGTTGATGAAATTCCTTTCATCGATGGCACCGAACTGGAATATCAGCCTGTTCCATTACCGAAACCAGGGCGCGGATACGAGTTCGATCCTGGTCGGCATCCAGGTGCCGGCGTCGGAAAACGTCGAATTCGAGCGATTCCTCGCTACACTGGGTTATCCGTGGTGGGACGAAGGCACGAATCCCGTCTACAAGCTGTTCCTGGCCTGACGCCCGCATGGCCTTCACGCTGGACGGCAAACTGGTGGTCGCGATTTCATCGCGGGCGCTGTTTGACTTCGAAGAAGAGAACGAAGTCTATGAAGCTGGCAACTCGCGTGAATACGAGGCGCTGCAGCGTTCGCGGCTTCATGTTCTCCGGCTAAACCCGGTATCGCGTTCTCGCTGATCGAGAAGTTGCTCGCGTTGAACGTGAACGGCGAGCGGCGCGTGGAGGTGGTGATCCTGTCGCGCAGCGATCCCATCAGCGGTCTACGCACATTTAGTTCTTGCAAGGAACACGACTTGTCGATTGAGCGTGGCGTCTTCACGCGCGGTAGGTCGCCGTTTGGGTATCTGGAGCCGTTCCGGGCGTCGTTGTTCCTGTCCGCGAATTCAGCCGATGTCCGCGGTGCCCTCGCCGCCGGCTTTCCTGCCGCGACGGTCGTACTGCGAGCGCCGCTTGCCGCAAGCCGGTATCCTGACGAAATTCGAATCGCTTTCGACGGCGATGCGGTGCTTTTCTCCGACGAAGCCGAGCAAGTGTTCCAGGCGCAGGGCTTACCGGCGTTTCTAGAGCATGAAGTTGGCAAGAAAGAGCTGGCGTTGGCGAACGGCCCGTTGAAACCGTTGCTGGAAGCGCTTCACAAGCTACAGAAACTCAGCCATGAGACAACGCGGATGCGCATTCCCACGGCGCTGGTTACGGCGCGATCGGCACCCGCGCACGAGCGCGCAATCCGGACGTTGATGGCCTGGAACATCGAAATCGACGAAGCGATGTTCCTCGGTGGATTGGACAAAGGCCCATTCCTGGGCAAGTTCGAACCCGACTTCTTCTTCGACGACCAAATTGGCCATTGCGAATCGGCCCGCGTCGTGACTGCGACAGGGCACGTTCCGGGTGGCATATCGGACGCATCATGAATATGCCCGAACACTCTCCCCTTGGCAAGTCGGTCCAGTACAGCGAACGGTACGATCCCGCACTGCTTTTTCCTATTGGCCGGGCGGCAGCACGCGAAGCTATCGGCGTGCCGGCGCAGTTGCCGTTTTTCGGCACCGATATCTGGAATGCCTACGAGCTTTCATGGCTGAACAAGAAGGGGAAACCGCAGATCGCGGTGGCAACGTTCATCGTGCCGGCGGAGTCGCCGAATATCGTCGAGTCGAAGTCATTCAGGCTGTATCTCGGGTCTTTCTCGCAGACAGCGTTTGATTCTATCGACGAGGTTCGGGCTGCGATTCGCAAGGATGTTTCCGCGCTTTGCGGTGCGAATGTTTCTGTGCAGCTTGTCGCGCCTTATGAGTTTGCGGTGAAACTCAAGATGGAGGGGTTCGAAGGGTTATCGCTGGATCGGCTGGATCTGGACGCTGATGTTTATTCGCCGGATCCATCGCTATTACGCGCCTCTGTTGACGAATCGCCCGTCGATGAAACGCTATTTTCAAATCTGCTTAAGTCCGGTTGCCCGGTGACCGGGCAACCGGATTGGGGCAGCGTGCAAATTCGCTATGTCGGCGCGCCGATCGATCACGCGGGATTGCTGCGATATATCATTTCCTATCGCGAACATACCGGCTTTCACGAGCAATGCGTCGAGCGGATTTTCATGGACGTAATGCGCGAATGCAAGCCACAACGCCTGGCCGTTTATGCGCGATATACGCGGCGCGGCGGATTGGATATCAATCCGTTCCGGACAAACTTCAATCTGTCGTTGCCGGATAACGCGCGGTTAGCGCGGCAGTAAAAGCTTTTCGCACGGGTGGCCCGGCGTCCACCCGTGCGAACAATACCAATGCACTTAAGCGCCGGCCTTCTTATAAGCCACGCAATCCACCTCTACCTTGCAATCGATCACCATCGATGAAACCACGCAAGCGCGTGCCGGCGGATGTTCACCAAAGTACTCCTTGAATACTTTGTTAAACGAAGCAAAGTCGCGCGGATCGTCGAGCCATACGCCACATCGTACGACATGCTCCGCGCCATATCCGGCCTCTTTCAAAATCGCGAAAACATTCTGAATCGCCTTATGCGATTGGGCCACAATCCCGCCCTCGATCACTTCGCCATTTTCCATCGACGTCTGGCCTGAGACATAAAGCCAACCGTCCACTTCCACCGCCCGCGAAAACGGCATCACTGCACCGCCTTGCCCCTTTCTACGGGCCTGTCATAAATTTTGTGTGAAGGCATAACATGTAGCTCAAGGAGCATGTATGCCACGCAAACTCAAGACGGCCACCGATGCCCAGACGGCGTTGCCGTCGATTTCGAAGGAACTGATCGATCAGTTCGTGAAGGGACCCATGACGGCTAAAGCGGTGCACGCCGCTTCGACCGCATTCAAGAAGGCGCTGATCGAGCGGACGCTGGGTGCCGAGCTCGGACATCACCTGGGCTATGCGGCCGGTGCTGGCCCGAAGACGCGACCAACCATCGCAACGGCAAAAGCAGCAAGACGGTGCTGACCGACGACGGCCCGCTGCGACTGGAGATTCCGCGCAACCGCGACGGCAGCTTTGCTCCGATACTGATTCCTAACAGGCTGTTGAAATTGGGTCCCGTGTAAGCGGGGTTTGAGGGACAAGCGTTATGGATATCGTGTTCATAATCTTTGGCGATGGATGCGATGCGCGGATTGGATGAGATGCAAGAACCTCTGTTTACTACGGTCAAGCTGGAGGATTTCGTCCCGGCGGATCACCCGCTGAGACCAATTCGACTGCTGGTCAACGAAGCGTTGAAACGGCTCAACGGGCTGTTTGGCGTCATCTATGCCGACACCGGCCGTGCCTCGATTGCAC